>NZ_JAHREU010000033.1:0-76975 GCF_020883145.1 Microcoleus sp. CAWBG27 | reverse complement strand
TGGATGCAACTTTCAACAGTAACATCGGGTAGATTAAGCAGTCTGTCAAGATGAAGATCCATACGGTAGAAATCAATTAGTAGTATCTCATTATACACTTTTCACCAAAAAGCCAGAAGAGCCATTACCATCATAAAAACCGTTTGTAGTGAGGACTTTAGTCCTCTCTTTGATGAGGACTAAAGTCCTCACTACAAACCAATTTAATTGTTTTTTTTCGGATACTATCTGAGATCTTGTCATTTTCAAATGATAAGATAACTCAAAATAATTTTTAGGGTTAGTCTGGCAATTGACTCAGGCGTTTTAAAATCTGCAAAACGCGGTACAATTCATTGCCGGGATTGGAAACAACAAATTCAGGCGATCGGGCATACTGCAAAGTTTCGCCTCTGACTAATTTGACAAAACTGAAGTTAGCACCTGTGGAAATCATCCCAAAAGTAGGAGTTTCTGGATTCGGATCTGCCAGCATATATGTCAGGAGTTGGGAAAGTGCTTCGTCAGTTGAAAACGAAAGTTGTTTAGATTCAATTACTGTCACCCACAAGTTTGCTTTCATAATCAGGATATCTATTCTACCTTCGATGATTCTGCCTTCGTCTTCTTCTTGAATTGCGATGGATTTTTCGGCTTTTACTTGAAAAGGAGACTCAAAGAGACCGGCAATAAACAAAATCGGGCTGATGATTGTTAGCTTGACTGCATTCTCCAACACAGGCGGGGTGTCTACTAAGTTAAAGTATATGTCTTGGACGCGATCGAGTAATTGTTTCTCAAAGTCAGCTACTTCCGGCAAGTTTTCTTGCCATTCTCGGAAAAATTCTTGATTCCGAACTCGCTGCAAACCGAAGTTATCAATTAAATAGCGGAGGTTAATATCTCTTGCTTGTAGTTTTTGCATGAGGATTGATAAAAGTTTTTATGTTATTCATAAGTTTAGCACGATCGGGATTTTGAACCGCAGATAAAGGCAGATTAACGCGGATGTAGGCGAAGCCTTCCCGAAGGGTACGCAGATGAAATAGGATGTCTGTTTATGGGGATTTACGATCGCCCTTTTCCTGTTTTTGTGCAGCTTGGATTTCTAGTAATTGCGGCACTGTTACAAAACGGTATCCTTGCTGTTTGAGTTTGGGAATGATTACAGATACGGCCTCGACTGTTTGCTGGCGATCGCCACCGCCGTCATGCAACAATACGATCGCCCCCGATATCGCTTGGGATAGCACCGTACTGACGATCGCAGATGCCGGAGGTTGCGAAAAGTCCTTAGGATCGATCGACCACATCACCACCACATAATTTTTCTTTTTGGCGTAATCCGCAAAACCGTTATTTAAGCGCCCACCGGGAGGACGAAACAACAAACTTTTCGCCCCAGTCGATCGATAAATATGAACCGCAGTATTATCAATTTCATCGGCGGCTGTTTTCTCGGTAACATTGTGATAAAAGTGATGCCAAGTATGATTTCCGATCGCATTTCCGGCCTTTACTACTTGTTTGGCAATTTCTGGATTTTCTCGCAAATTTGCACCCAAGCAGAAAAACGTAGCTACCGCGTTATGTTTCTGCAATATTTTTAATATTTTCAAAGTTTCCGCAGTTGGGCCATCGTCAAAAGTCAGGGCGATGACTTTTGAGTCGCTGATACTTGCTTTATAAACAATTTGGTTGCGAAATTGTGCCGGTGGTGCGAATACTAAAGGTTCTACGACAGGTTTCGGAGACGGAGTTGCGGCGGGAGAAGGAAGTATTTGGGGTTTGGGTGGTTTCAGAAGGTTTGGCGGGGGATTGCCAAAAGGGGGGATTTGGGCGATCGAATTGGAATTCGCAGTTTTTACGCGATCGGGAGAGAGGAAAATTAGGGCGATCGCTGCGACAAGTATAAACGTTTTAATTGAGAATTTCGGAGTCATGCACTGTACTATTTGCTGTTAACAATGTAATTATCGCTTACAGCTTTACCAGCTTGAGAGTTGGCTAAATTAATTTTTGTTGAAAAACAGCGATTTACGCCACGCCAAAACCTTCAGCTAAAAGTTTGACGCATCTTAAAATTATTGTATTTTGGGGCCAATATACCCAATAATTATCTTTCCCGGCCCTAATTCTGTGCAGAAATGAAGTCGCCAAGCTCCCGGTGTCATGCGGACGTGCAAACTGAAAATACGCTTTGTTCCGTCAAGACATTTAATATTTAGTTGCTCTCTAAACTGCTTAAGTCTTGACTCACTTTCTGGAGATACCTTGCTAGGAAGATTATCTAAATCGAGCGATCCGTCTGTCCAATTTTTTGATAATTCATCAAGTTCAAATAACTTTCTGAGAACTTGTCGTAACATAGTTGGATCGACAACGCTTTGTATCTGTGGGTTGACGCGAGCGCAAAATTCCAGGCTGGAGAATAACTCGGCTCGACGGTTCCAAAGCTCCAAACCATCAGCAACTCCTGTTTGCTGACGCTTTTTAATCCAATCAGCGTGTTCTAGAACGTGGTTTTTCTGACTAGCATGAAGAATCTCTACACTTTCTTCTATCAGCTCCCTGTTTTCATCAATTTGTATCAATTCTAACTTGATGCGGCTACCATTCCACAGCGAATCTGAATTCAGACTAATTGCCAATGTTTCAAGATAGTGAGCAACTTTAAAGCCTTCTGCTTGGCTACCTTGTAAACTTAACTCACAATCTGGATCTTCAACTTTTATTTTTATCTCTAGATCGGGAATATCAACGGATAAAGGAGTTTTAGTTGCCAGAGTTCTCAGAAAAGTCCGCTCTTCTCTATTAACTTGAGAATCGTTGCGCCAACGAGAAAGAGGGTAGTTTTCTGCAAGAACCATAGCATGAAAATCTGCTTGAGTGCGGATTCCCTTGAGTCCGCAGCGTTTAGCTTCACGCATCGTACTAATCAATTCTGACATCCATTGTTGTGCTGTAGAAATATCAGGAGCAAGATTTCGCGCAGATAGTTCATTAAACACCATCTCCAAATCCATTACTTACTCTCCTTGCACCGCAGGTTCCAACAAAATCTCCAAGCTATTGTCCCACTCATCAAAAAAACCATCCGGCCAGCGATCGATTCGTCCGTTGCGATCGATTTTAGGAGATACTACATCAGTCACAGCTTGTCCTTCTTTATTTTGACGCTGGAAGTAATGCAACTGAACATCTTTCGGGTCAAGTTTACCCCCGTGAACCGCAAGACGAATCCCATTTAAAACATGATCGCTGTGAGTTTCTATCACAACTTGAACTCCACCGCTAGCTGCTAAAGCTAATAATTGACCCATTTTAACTTGTCCTTTGGGATGCAGATGAGCTTCAGGGTTTTCAATTAAAATGATTGTACCAGGTGTTGATGCAAGTGCCGCTACAATAATTGGTAAAGTGTAGCTAATTCCAAATCCCACATTAGTTGCACGGTAAGGATTGCTATCTCCATAGGAATATTGAACACTCATCAAATCAACATCATATTTAGTCTCAATTTTAAGGCGGGTACCTGGACTGATTTCTCCCATCCACGCCTCCACTTGGTCTATCAATTCCATTGATTTTACTTGAACTTCGCCTGGTTCAATCTTTGATTTTACATTGGGATGACTGAGACTGCTATTAGGAATAAGTTTACCTCCTTTAAGTGAAAGAAAATGTGCGGTATATTCACCTTTAATCCCAAGTTGATCGAGGTGTCTCACTTGATGATCTGACATTTCATTAAATGGCCGAGGCCCGATCCGTTCTGCCTGAAGATAATGAAAATTATTGCCGAAAAGATTTGATTGATATACTTCTGCGCTAACTTGTTTGGAATTAATATTCAACACATCTACCTCTTTATCATATTTGAAGCGCCATATGCCCTCGCTGTTGTTTTCCCAAACAATGTCAAAACCAATTAATTCCTCTTTTGCTCCCTCAAACAGTGCATCTTGAGCAGTGCCAATATTCACAAGATCGCCATTAAGTGCCAATCCTTTTTCTGGCAATAAACCCTGTTGATAAGATTGTCTCAGCAGCAATAGCGATTGCAATACGGAAGACTTTCCAGTGCTATTTAGACCAGCAAGCAAAGTCAAATTTTTGAATTTCAATAGTTGATTTGCAAAAGGTTTGAAATTAAGTAAACGTAGTGAATTAATCATGCCAATACCTCGTTAATTATTTGTTCAATTATTCTAAATCTGTACTCAATTTTATCAGCAGCCTGAGATATAGATGTCAGAAAATCTCGATCTTCATCTACATAATAAATAAAAATTTTAATTAAATTATGCTTTTTATGCTTCAATATGTTAATTTGTTCATCGCTCAGTTGACTGAGATTAACTGACCAACATTCAAATAATGCTTTATTAATTGGATACATTTTTATTTGGTTTTGAGATATTTTACGAAAAGCGCTTTTCCCAAAAATTTCTAATGCTGCAATCATGGCTTTTTTAAAGTTTTTTTCAATTACTTTTAATTGTTCTTCTGGTAAATTATTTATATTAAATAAGGCTCTACTTAAAAACACATTTCTGTTATTGTCTTTATAATTTTGATAAGATGTAAGCGTAAAGGCTAAAAAACCGAGTATAAATTCCCGATCGTCCATCCGCATTTTACGCAACTTACTCAGATTAGTAACTTGTTGGAATTCACGAGATGTAGCAAGTTTAGCCAAAAACTTTGTTGCCTTACCGGGATTGAGAGCATGGCGAAGTTCTTGAGGAGTCATTGGTAATCCCCCTGTATTAATACGTTTAAAAATATTATGTTTAACTGAAGGAGGCGTACCTTTTCCGATCAAATAAACTGTCACCTGAGTCTCTTCAATTCTTCGCTGGTATCTGCGTTCTATTTCATCGTAAGTTTTGTCCTCTAAATTGAGCAGGTATTCTAGTCCGCATAACTTCAGTGTTTTATCGCTCATAAATTGCTTGAGAGCAGATAGCCTTTGCAATCCATCCACAACTAACCATTTATCTTCATCAGTTGCATCTATATAAAAAGCTGGTAATGGAATCCGAATCAGGATCGACTCAATCAGTCTGCTTTTAGCGTCATCTTTCCAAATGTTTGCATGGCGCTGAAAGTCGGGTGCTAAGTCAAGAGCTTCCTCATTGATTCTTCTTAGAAGTTGCTCGATGGTTGGTTCTTTGGTAAAAATATTAATTTCATCAGGGTCATAGATCAGTTTATCTTTTTCATAAGGTTCGTCGCCATTATCTTCTTCTTGACTGAAATTTAAGTCATCAATCGAATCTTGGTTGGATACTTGCTGATATGGTTGTGGCTGACTTACCATAGGAAATACTCCTTTGTGTTGATTTTTATTACAATCCGGTATTGTCCTAATAAAACTTAGATGACGATCCGCTCCTAACAGAAAGGAACATTTTCAAATATTATCGCACAAATAGCCTCTTATAGAGACGCTACGAATTGCGTCTCTACAAATAATTACACTACAGTCTGCAAGTTTGCCGCGCCCTTTCATCCTCCGGTTCTTGCCAGCCAAAAGAAAAATGACTCACCGCATTAATTTGCGGCGTTGCAGCACGAATTGCCCGCATTTGAATCTCCAAAGACGGACGATTTTTCAGAGATTTTCCCCAATCTCCGGCGATCGCAGGAATGATTTTTGCTCCCGGAGGTGCTAAACTGAGCGTCCGCTCCACCTGCGGCACAATGCAGCTTACATCCCCACAATTGCCGTAAGACATCGCGTGGAATTCTACGGAAGCCGGAAACCTGTCCCAAGGCTGCAATCTCGAATCAAATCCCCCTTGATTGATCTTTTGATTTCCATTAGGAAAAAATACTGCTCCTACAGGAATCCCCATCCTTTGAGCAGGTTGAGTTGCCATTCCAAAAAAATCTAAAATTCCTTGGACTGCATGACCAATACTCAGTTGCCAGAGGTCTTTTTGCAGAACGCCGGTATCGGGAAGCGGCGGTTTTGGTGTCGGTTTTGGTGTGGGATTTGCAGGGTTGGGCGATTTTGTAGCGGGAGTTATTGAAGCTGCTTTTGATGTGGCATTTCCCCTTCTAGAAGCTGGAGTTGCTACTGGGATGGCTCGCGGAATTCGCCCCTGCCAAAGAGGTTCTTGCTCGGTTGGATACTGTTTGACTACGGCTTGAACGTCATTAGTATTGATAAATCCTTTAGTCAAATATCGCTGAATTAAGTCTCGTCCTTGCTGATTGTTCGCTCGCTGCAAAAGCATTTGCTGCGATGCTTGGCCGTAAATCCACAAGTCTTGAACTTTGGTAGCAACTGAAGCAGATCCGACGCCCCGGACATAGCGAATGTAGTCGAATAACATTCCTTGCGGCCTGCGCTTGACTATTTGATTGACTAACAAAGAATAGTCTTGCTTTGCTTGCGGATTGTAGGGATCGACAAAGGCGTGGGTGGCGTGACTTTCTCCGGTTTGGTCGTCTAAACCCGCGTCTTGAATTACTGTTAAACTTGTTTGATTTTTGCCGTTGAGGGCGAGGGTTTGCTGTCTGTCGGAACGCTGAGCGTAGGTATAGCCAAAGTTCATGGTAAATAACCAGGCGTATACTTTTAATCCTCGCTGTTTGCCTTTGGCGATCGCCTTTTCTAGCAAATCATACTTTTCGTAGCCGCGATTTCGCAATACCGAAGGCCAAGCAGTCGGATTTTCTGCGGCTGGGAGCAAGACTTGACCGTCATAAAACACTTCGACATAGACTTGATTGTAGCCTTTGTTGACAACCTTATCTAATACGCGATCGATCTCTCCGGGTCTGACATCGCAGGGATACAAACGCAGCCAAACTGCTTGGGTTTCGGGCCAAGTTTTTTGGCGGCATTGTGCGATTTCCCGCGCGTGTTTGCTCAAAACGGCAAAATATGCTTGCTGGGATTCTGGTTTTCCTGACAGGGCGGCGCGGCGCAAGTCTTCTTTTTGATTGACTTGCTCTTTGGATAATTGGCAATAGGCTGATGTTTCGGCAAAAGCTGGTTGATTTTCGATAAATGGCAAAACAAGCTGGCTGATGAAGCTACTGGTTAAAACAGCAGTTACCGCACTTAAACAGCGTCGCTGGGATTGAAAGTTGGCGATGCGAGTTGGTGCAATTTTCATAAAATAGCTCGGTAAGTGGGAAACTCAGAGACTTTAGTCCTGAGAGGGAAACTCCAAGAGCGGTTTCAACCGCCTTGAATCTTTCTTTATCCATTACCGCCTTGGAGTTGCTCGACTTGGTGTACTTTTGTAATGTACTTTCAGCAGGACAGTTACCGCCTCAAACCTTGCAACCCTGTACGCATAATGTTTGCTCTTTTGGAGCCTCCCTTACGGGGTAATGTTCGTTCAGACCTGGTTATCGCTCTTTCGTCACTCTCGTCATATAAAAACCTGGAACTTTTACACCGAGAGACTTTCCCCTTTTGAGCTTGAGGTATGGGTTCCTATCAGTTTGCGATCGCCAGATTGCCCATTGAGTATAAGTTTCATCAGTTGGCTGCAATTTTTATTTTTCTGGAGTGACAAAAGAGCGTTATAAAGGCTTGTTAGACCTGCGACACTGTAAAGCGTGACTTTAAAACTGTTTAATCGCAGATGACAGAGCCCAAAACTGGCGTCGCATTCGCCGGTGTCGTGACCGGTGGGGGACGTCTCCTTTTTCAAGGGGTCTGGTCAGAACAGCTTGCAATTTCTTACAAGCGAGCGTGGCTTGAGCCTCTGAGTTCCTGACGGGATAATTGAATCTGGTTTTTTAGTTGAAATTGGGTGGCGATCGCATTTTTGGCGATCGCGCAGACGCACAGCTACAAATTTTCTACTTTTTTTAGGTTAACCCCGTCCAACAACGGGTGCAAGCCCCCATCGAGTTGTGCAGATCCCTAATTTTAGATCCAAGTTAAATTTCCCAGATTAATCTGTGGAGTCAATCTAAAATCTAAAATCGACTGACCTAGTTATGGCACAAGTCGATCGCACAATGCAAACGTCAATGGCGGCGAACCCTACAGCAAAATCCTGCAAAAAAAGCGCCTGGGTACAGCCGGCGCTAAAAGCAACTGATATTTCTACTAAAAAATGTTGCTTATCAAAAATTAAGGATAAAAGATGAATTATTCAAATTATTTTTTATCCCTAATTTTTGAGATTAAGCTCCTCTATTGAGAGCAGCTTCTACTTGCTGAAATTCCGACTCAAGACGTTTTTTCAACTTTTCAGGCACGGGACGGTTTGGATAGGAACTGTAATGTCCAGCCAAAGAGTTTAATGCCGTCCGCATTGTGGTGAAAGATGCCAGCTTGGTAAGAGCGGGATCGCGGCGGTATGCTGCGAAAAAATCATTGATACTTGTGCGAGCAGTGGCTTGAGCGGCTGCTTTTTCCGGCGTGCCTTCTGGCAAAGTAAGCGCTGTTCTCAAGCTGGTGACTAATGCTAATGTATCTTTGCTGTAGTCTCCGCTCAGACTGGCAGGAACATTGGTACAGCCTGCTACGCCGATGACAACAACTAATACCAGAGCTAACAGACGGGAAATGTAATGCTTCATAAGGCTTAGAAAAATGGAGGCGAAAGCGGCAATCAAAATTAACCTTTATCCTATCTCGAATTGACCTAATTATGTCAACTTTTCAAGATTTTTGCATGAATACCATGAAAAGTAAAATTTGTCAATCTCACATAGATTGATATCATATCCGCTCGAACGACCACAATCAAATTGGTTTGTAGTGAGGACTTTAGTCCTCTGACGGATGCGGACTAAAGTCCGAACGTTCAAACTATTTTTATTAGGGATAAGTGAGCAGACATAATATGATTTATCAATCTCAAATCTCAAATCTAAAATTGATTGATTTGTCCGGAAACGACGGATAGAATTTGAGTTTGGCGCAGCCACTGGCTGTCAAAAGCACCTAGATGAGTCGTTGTAATCAGAGTTTGAAATCGTTCTTGAATTGTTTCTAAAAGTTGATTTTGGCGGCTCAGATCGAGTTCTGCAAGTACGTCGTCGAGCAATAGTAAAGGTGCTTCACCGACGACTTCTTCAATAAGCTGCAATTCGGCTAATTTTAATGCTAGTACGAGAGTTCGCTGCTGACCTTGGGATGCGTACTGACGCGCTGGGGTGTTGTTAATTGTAAATGTAATGTCGTCGCGGTGCGGGCCGACTAAGGTGGTTCCTTGAAATTGTTCTGCGATCGCCCTTTTTTGAATTTTCTCTAAAAATGCTTGCCGTACTCCTTCAAGATTGTCTTTAGCGATTAATTCTGGGCCTACTTCAATATTAGCATCGTATTTGACATCTAAAACTTCTGTAGAACCGCTAATTGAACCGTGCCAATTGCGCGCTAAAGGCATCAAACGCTCCAAAATACGATCGCGCCTGCGGATTACCCGAGCACCTGCTGTCGCCAACTGTGCGTCCCACAAGGCTAATTCTGAACTGGGAATGGGGGATTGAGAATCGGGCATTGGGCATTGGGCATTGGGCATTGGGGATTCTGCGATATTTTGGTCTTCGGAAGTTTCTGATCCGATAAATCGCATTTTGTCCAAACTTTGGGAAAATTCTGTTTTTCTGGTTTCTCTAGAACGTTTTAACAGAGCGTTTCGCTGGCGCAAAATTTGGTTGTACTGGTGCAAAATGTGAGCGTAAATCGGCTCTAGTTGGATGACTAGCCGATCGATCCAGTTGCGCCTTCCTTCGGGCCCGCCGCGTACTAAGTCTAAATCCAAACAGGAAAATTGTACTACATTGATGACGCTCAAGAAGTCTAAATGGCGGCGCAGGGGTTCGCCGTTGAGCTTCAGGGTGCGGCGCGCCCCGGAGCGCAGAGTTAAGGCTAGGTCGATCGCTCCGGTTTGACGTTCGAGTGTAGCATCTATTTGGGCGATCGGCTTTGATTCGAGGATTAAGTCGCGATCGCGCGATACTCTGTGGCTTTTTAAGGTGGAAAGCAACTCTACCGCTTCTAGCAGGTTGGATTTTCCTTGGGCGTTATTTCCTACTAATATGGTTTTGGGAGCGTCAAATGCTACTGTTTGATCCAAGTAGTTCCGAAACTGCCGTAAGTGCAGTGTTTTCAAATACATAATATTGGGAATTAGTAATTAGATGTTTGTAGTGAGGACTTCAGTCCTCTGATTTTATGCGGACTGAAGTCCTCACTACGAACCAACAAGGAGATGTTTGTAGTGAGGACTTCAGTCCTCTGATTTTATGCGGACTGAAGTCCTCACTACGAACCAACAAGGAGATGTTTGTAGTGAGGACTTCAGTCCCCTGATTTTATGCGGACTGAAGTCCTCACTACGAACCAACAAGGAGATGTTTGTAGTGAGGACTTCAGTCCCCTGATTTTATGCGGACTGAAGTCCTCACTACGAACCAACAAGGAGATGTTTGTAGTGAGGACTTCAGTCCCCTGATTTTATGCGGACTGAAGTCCTCACTACGAACCAACAAGAGATGTTTGTAGTGAGGACTTCAGTCCCCTGATTTTATGCGGACTGAAGTCCTCACTACGAACCAACAAGAGATGTTTGTAGTGAGGACTTCAGTCCTCTGATTTTATGCGGACTGAAGTCCTCACTACGAACCAAGTATGGACATATGCTACTATTTTCTAGCTTTGTATAAGCGCACGAACAGTTTTTCCATTTCAATCCAAACAAACATTAGGGCGCTGAATCCGAAGCAAATCATCAATTCAAAGGGTGTCAAATAGTGAGTACCAAAAAATGCTCTCAGCGGTGGAACGTAAATCAACATTAATTGCAAAGCCGTAGTCACAATCACAGCTCCCCAAACAAAAATGTTAGTGAAGGGATTTAACTCGATCGTTAGCTGAGTGTTAGATCGAATGGCGATCGCATGACCCATTTGCGCTAAACACAGAGTAGTAAATACCATGGTTTTCCAAGCATCTGGATCGCCGTGTCCGGGAGTGTGAGTATATCCGTAAGCCCAGGACATCATCGCGATCGTCAAAATTGCAAAGATAATCCCGATCCGAATCATGTAAGAACCTAAACCCCGGGCAAAAATACTTTCGCGCGGACTGAAAGGAGGTTTTCTCATCACGTTTGGTTCGGCAGGTTCCACGGCCAAGGCTAAAGCCGGAACGCCATCTGTGACTAAGTTCATCCACAAAATTTGGAGGGGCGTCAGCGGTACTCCTCCCAAACCCATTAAAGGTGCAGCGGCAATTGTCAAAACTTCGCCGATGTTGCTGCCCAAAATGTACTTAATAAAGCGGCGAATGTTGGTATAAACGACTCGTCCTTCTTCGGCGGCGGCGACAATAGTTGCGAAGTTGTCGTCGAGAAGCACCATATCGCTAGCTTCTTTGCTGACATCGGTGCCGGTAATCCCCATGGCAATGCCGATATCGGCTTGTTTCAAGGCGGGCGCGTCGTTAACTCCGTCGCCTGTCATGGCGACAAATTTGCCTAAACTTTGCAAAGCTTGGACAATCCGCAATTTGTGTTCGGGGGAGACGCGGGCGTAAATGCTAACGTCTTCGACTTGTTGTTTTAGTTGTTCTTGACTGAGCTTTTCTAATTCTTGACCGGTGAGAACTCGATCGCCCTCTGTCGCAATACCTAAATCGTAGGCGATGGCTTTTGCCGTCAACTGGTGATCTCCGGTAATCATCACCACCCGAATCCCTGCATCGCGGCACTTCGCCACTGCTTCCCGTACTTCCGGGCGCGGGGCGTCCAGCATACTGACGAGTCCCAGCCAAATCATCTCTTGTTCGCTGGTTTCTTCGGAACCTTCGGGCGGCAAGTTTTCCCAGATTTTGTATGCAAACCCGAGGACTCGCAAACCCCCGCTTGCCATGTTGTTGTTTTCGGCGAGGATGCGATCGCGAATTTCCTGGTTTAAAGGTTGTACTCGATCGCCGACTATAATTCCTTGACAGCGCTCCAAAGTCAACTCGGGAGAACCTTTTGTCAGCATCAAATAATTCTGCTGCTGTCCTTTTTCTGGGGGAAAGCCCGAATGTCCCGAATGTCCGGGTACTTCGCAAATTACGCTCATCCGCTTGCGTTCGGAAGAAAAAGGAAATTCCGCCGTGCGCGGCAGCAATTGAGACTGTTTTTCCCTATAAATGCCTGCTTTTCCCGCTAAAGATAGCAGAGCTCCTTCCGTAGGATCGCCCAAAATCTTCCATTCTTGCTGTTCGTGCTGCAATACTGCGTCGTTGCAAACTGCACAAGCAATTAATAAGGATTCGAGTTCTGGATATTCTTCTAAATTATTAATTTGGGCTGATGTATGCCGATCGGTAAAATCTCCGATCGGGGCATAGCCGTCGCCTCCAACACTGATAGTACAGTCGCCTGTAGAGACTAGCTGGACTACCATTTTATTTTGAGTCAGAGTACCTGTTTTGTCGGAACAAATGGTTGTTACCGAACCCAAAGTTTCTACGGCAGGCAATTTGCGAATTAGAGCGTTTCGCTTCACCATCCGCCTAGTTCCGAGTGCCAAAGTAACTGTGACGACGGCGGCAAGTCCTTCGGGAACGACAGCAACTGCCATGCTGAGAGAAACTTCTAACAGTTGTTCAAATCTGCTGGTATCCAACCCAATGCTGCCGTTTTTGAAGGTAATCATGCCGCCGATGACGACAATTGCCACTAAGCCTAGGGCGCCGGAGACGAGAACATTTCCCAACTGGCTCATCCGCTGTTGTAGGGGAGTTGGTTCGGTTTCTACTGACTGAAGCATGGCGGCAATTTTGCCCAATTCCGTTTGCATTCCGGTGTTGGTGACGATCGCCTTGGCCCGTCCCTGGACAACTTCTGTACCCTGAAAAATTAGATTGAGTCGATCGCCCAACGAAGCATCTTCGGGAAGTTCGAGATCGGCTTGCTTGGTAGCTGCGATCGCTTCTCCAGTCAAAGCAGATTCTCTGACTTGCAGGTTGGAAGCTTCGATCAAGCGTCCGTCTGCTGCTATTTTTACCCCAGCCTCCAACAGCATCACGTCTCCGGGTACGAGTTCCTTGGCTGCGATTTCCGAGGTTTTGCCGTCCCGCAGGACTCGGACTAGGGGGGAAGAGAGGTTTTTGAGGGCTGCGAGGGCTTTTTCGGCACTTTGCTCTTGGAAATAGCCGAGAATGCCGTTGAGTATGACGATCGCAAAAATGGCGATCGCATCTTTCGGAAAAGTATTTGACCTGATATCTAAGAATGCAGAAACCACCGCCACACCTATCAGCATCAACAACATGATGTTGGTGAACTGATCGACAAAAATCGACCAAGCACTGCGGCCTCCTGTTTCTTCGAGTTCGTTGGGGCCGTATTGCTGCAAGCGTTCGGACACCTCTTGGCTGCTCAAGCCCGCGTCTTTGTTACTGCTTAGCTGCTGGAGGGTTTTATCAATTGCTACGGTGTGCCAAGAAGATGGAGAATTTGAAGACATAAATTACGATCGAGCATGGGGAAATTAGGGGACTGCGGCCGGACAAGTTACAGCCGATGAATGTGGCTGATGGCAGCAAAAGAGTTTTTAGTTTTGAGTTCTGAATAAAAAACTGCTGAACTTGAGACTCGTATTTGGCCCCGGTTCGATGCCGAGAGACCAGGAAGCTGTCAACTTCACTGCGTCTGGTGGCTCTCTCGCGCCGTTTGTAGACCTACCGCTGACAGCACTTATCCACCTTACAACTAAAAATTAGCAATTTCTCCAGCTTTTACCCAATACCCAACGGCTGAGTTCTGTCTTTAAATGCTGATATTTCGTTCAAAAGCTGAGGTTGTGCCCAGGGCCCTGCCAATCTGTTGAATTCTAGCAACACCAAATTCTGCCAACATCCTGCATCGGGCATAATTTTTGCTTTTTTTCCCTATTCCCCCTAGCTTATTTTAGCAAAACTTAAATCTTGTTAACTTTTCTTAATTATTTGGTTTTGCCCAGAGAAAGGCAATAGGGGCGATCGGTCTGCGGGAGAATTTGGGGCGGGACACGTTCAACAGTTGACAGTTGACAGTTGAAAGTTGACAGTTGACCATGGGAGAGCGACCTCTACCTATAAGTCCGAGGATTGGAGTAATGAATAGTCTGATTTTAATTTCTCCCGCTCCGGCGGGCGGGCTTTCAACCAATTCTTTCTGGTAGCGAAAAGGGCGATCGAAGCAAACTCTAGAATTAATTTTTACTGTATTTACATTCTATCTTTCAATTTCTAGCAAAAACCCATCAAATCCTTTGTCATTCTGCTTTGATCCTCGAATTACCTCGAATTGCCTCGAATTTTATCGCCATCGGGCCCTCGAACATCACAGACAATCTCTCGATCGGCAGTTTACCGCTGCAATCTGGCATCTATCCCAAGGATTAGATTTGCCACCACTTGCCCCACATCGATTTACCTTCTAAAAGAGATAAGTTTCCGTAATAATTTGTAATAAACAAAGAGGAACCAGCATTGTATAAAGGTTATCAGAGGGTTGAAACGACAGGCGAAAGTTAACAAAAACACTGATTAACAAGGTTTGTCGCATCTCATAAAAGATGTAAAATTTTCTAAGGTTTCTTAAATGTCCGTTGCAATGTCACAATAGTGAAGGTAGCGGAAAGGGAGAGATCGAGCCGGCCAGCGCAGTAGCTGGCGTCAACCTTCAACCCTTGCAGGCCCAACAGCCTGAACAAATTTAACTTAACGGTTTTATACCGCAACCAAACTCAATTAACTCAAAGTAGGAGAGTTCGTTCATGTTTGACGCATTTACAAAAGTGGTTTCCCAAGCAGACGCTCGTGGCGAATTTTTGGCTACTGGCCAACTAGATGCTCTCAGCAGCATGGTTTCTGACGCCAACAAGCGGATTGACGCAGTAAACCGGATCACCGGTAACGCATCCGCAATCGTCGCTAATGCAGCTCGCTCTTTGTTTGCTGAACAGCCTCAGTTGATCGCCCCCGGTGGCAACGCATACACCAGCCGCCGCATGGCAGCTTGCTTGCGCGACATGGAAATCATTTTGCGCTACGTAACCTACGCAACCTTCGCAGGTGACGCCAGCGTTTTGGACGATCGTTGCTTGAACGGTCTGCGCGAAACATACCAAGCTCTGGGAACTCCAGGTGCATCCGTTGCAACCGGCGTACAAAAAATGAAAGAAGCAGCGATCGCGATCGCTAACGACCCCAACGGCATAACCCGTGGTGATTGCAGCTCGCTGATGTCCGAAATCGGCAGCTACTTCGACCGCGCAGCTAATGCAGTCGGCTAAAAATAGCAAGCGCAAACATTTCTTCCTGTAAAGAAGCGAGCGATCGCATTATTTGCAAGCAATCATTTTGGTACAAACAAAACAAAACATTAGGGAGACACCAGAACAATGAAAACCCCTTTGACTGAAGCAGTAACCGCCGCCGATTCTCAAGGCCGCTTCCTGAGCAGCACCGAATTGCAAGTAGCCTTCGGTCGTTTCCGCCAAGCAGCAGCAGGTTTGGAAGCAGCCAAGTCTTTGAGCGCCAACTCTGCGCGCTTGATCGACGGTGCAGCTCAAGCTGTGTACAACAAGTTCCCGTACACCCAACAAATGCAAGGGCCAAACTACGCTTCTACCTCAACCGGTAAAGCTAAGTGCTCCCGCGACATCGGCTACTACCTGCGGATGGTAACCTACTGCTTAGTTGCAGGCGGCACAGGTCCAATGGATGAGTACCTGATTGCAGGTATTGACGAAATCAACCGGACATTTGAATTGTCTCCTAGCTGGTATGTTGAAGCTCTCAAGTACATCAAATCCAACCACGGTTTGAGTGGCGATGCTGCAACTGAAGCTAATTCCTACATCGACTACGCAATCAACGCTCTAAGCTAGATTTGCGTGATGCCCGGAAATGTAAGCTGCTGTTAGCTTTAGTGTTAACTGTTGTTTACGATTCCGGGCATCTGCGATCTGAGCCGAGTTTTCCAAATATTTTTTTCAGAACTTTTCATTTTTTCAAGCATAAAAAGCAGAAAAGTTAGGAATAAAAGCATTTGAAAAAGCGAGACGAGTAGAACTGCTCCCTCACTGGACGCAAGACAATGCGAAAGCAGTAATTCACGTCGCTTGCCAAGTTTTCGGTAACGAGTATTTAATGTCGAGCGAACGAGTTACCAGTGTCAAATCTTTGCTGCTGGAAGGGCAGATTTCAGTTAAAGATTTTGTGCGGGAGTTCATGAGTCCGAAACTTATCGGAAAATTTTTTTTGAATGCAAGGTTCGGTGGCTAAGTTTTTACCCCAAGTGCGGTGAAAAACTACCGAATATCTCGTGTCTTACGATCGACTTTCGACCCGCTTCCAGCAAATCAACAAACGTGCTGGCAAAGTGGTAACTATTACCACAGCTTAAAGTTTGTAAAGATGTTTTTTTGAAACGTCTTTAGCAAATTAGGATTAATTGATGTGTACAGACAAGCTGCACCGCGAGTGCACCTTAATTTAACACATCTTGGTCTTAGTCCTAAAAATCTCAAGTTCAACCAAGCTTTAAATTTTTGTTATTAATTTAGGAGAAAATCTGGTGGCTATTTCCACAGCAGCGTCCAGACTGGGAACATCCGCATTGAGCGATGCACCCAAGGTAGAATTGCGCCCGAACTACACCAAAGAAGACATTGAAACTGTGATTCGTGCAGTTTACCGTCAGGTGCTGGGCAACGACTATTTGATGAAATCCGAGCGCCTGACAAGTGCTGAATCTCTCCTGCGAGACGGCAGTTTAACGGTGCGAGAATTTGTGCGGGCAGTGGCAAAATCGGAACTGTACAAAACCAAGTTTTTGTACAGCAGCTTCCAAACTCGGACGATCGAACTAAACTACAAACACTTGCTCGGTCGCGCTCCCTACGACGAATCTGAAGTAATTTATCACTTAGATTTGTACCAAACAGAAGGTTACGATGCTGATATTGATTCTTACATCGATTCAATAGAGTATCAAGAAAACTTCGGCGACAATATCGTCCCTTACTACCGGGGCTTTAACACCCAGACAGGTCAAAAAACCGTTGGTTTTACCCGGATGTTCCGGTTATATCGCGGCTATGCCAACAGCGATACCTCTCAGCTAGAAGGCAATAACTCCCGTCTAGCTGTCGAACTCGGTACTAACAGTGCTACGGCTGTAGTTGGGCCTTCTGGTGGTAACGAAGGTTGGGCATACCGGTCTTCGACACAAAACGTAACTCCCAGCAGCGGTTTCGGTGGCGCGGCAGCTTACGGTAAAGAAGGGCGGCTTTTCCGCGTTGAAGTGTCGGGCATTCGCACGGGTGGCTATCCCAGGGTGCGCCACAGCAGCAAGGCGTTTATCGTACCTGGCGAGGATTTGTCCTCGCAAATGCAGAAATTTCAACGCTTGGGCGGGAAAATCGCCAGCATTACTCCAATTTAGTCGTTAGCGATTAGTTATTAGTGCGAGCGTCCCCGCTCGCGAACAGTAGTCATCGGTCGTTAGTCATTAGTGAATTTACTAGAGATTAATGGCCATTGGCTAAGGTCTAATAGCTAATGGAATCCGACTAGATGCAGAAATCAATTTTTTATGATTGTCCGGTTATGTGCGATCGCAAAATCATCGTTGGAATAATCCGAGGATGATAATTAATAGTCTCCTTGAAAAGGCGATAGAAATTGCCAAGTTTCCCAACCCGCGCAGGCGGGTTTTGTTTGTCTAGCAGCGATTTCAATCGCCGAGTTTTGTAATAACTATGAATTATGACTGTGAATTATGACGAATCCGACTCACCACCAGCGGGTGTAGCTGAGGGCGAGTCTTTAACAATAGAACAGGCGATCGCAAATTTGCACTCCCAAGACTACAGTCTCCGATATTACGCTGCTTGGTGGGTGGGCAGATTTCGAGTCAAGGAACCGGCAGCGATTGCAGCTTTGATTGCCGCCTTGCAAGAAGAATCAGAACAGACAAAAATTGGCGACTATTCCCTACTGCGAAATGCGGCACGAGCTCTGGGAAAATTGGGCGATAAACAAGCCTTACCTGCCCTGATTCACTGTTTGGAATGCGCTGATTATTACGTGCGGGAAGCGGCGGCTCAAGCTTTAGAAATGCTGGGCGATCGCGATTCTATTCCACCGCTGATGAAACTCTTAGATGGAGGCGTAGCTGTAGCCCTGCGAGTGCCTGGAAAATCGCACCTCGTGCAGCCTTACGACTCGGTAATTGAAGCTTTGGGTACGCTGTACGCGACAGAGGCAATACCGCTAATTTCACCTTTTTTAGAGCATTCTGTGGAGCGGGTGCAGTACGCTGCGGCGCGGGCGATGTATCAGTTGACTGGCGATCGCATTTACGGAGATCGGTTGGTAACTGCTTTGAATGGGGATAATTTGCAGTTGAGGCGATCGGCATTAATGGACTTGGGGGCGATCGGCTATTTACCCGCAGCGCCAGCTATTGCAGAAACTTTAGCAGAAAATAGCATGAAATTGATTGCGCTAAAAGGAGTTTTGGAGCATCACCTCAATCAAGAATCATCTCTATCTTTGTCAGATGAAGCGATCGAAGTGATGAATTTAATGGATAGTCTTTTGTAAATAGTCCAGGGAACTTTGATAGCAATTTTTATTAAATTTATGCAGCAGTATAATACCAGTTTTAAACGAAATAACAGTATTCTTGTCCCCCCCCCTTTACAAGGGGGGGGGGCTAGGGGGGTCGAAGGCTGTTGCACAATTTTATAAAAATGGTATAAGTTATCGTTGAGATGCAAATGCTATCCGCATCCAGTGGGCTAGAACATTATGCGGCTTCGCTCGATCGCGTCAGTAGTAGTTGCCAGATTGTGGATTGGTGTTTAACATTAAGTCAGAATGTGCAAACCGAAACACATTGAGGATTATTTATGGTTCAGATCGATCGGTCGAATACCGCGATCGTTTGGCTAGATTTGTATCCGGTTGCTCAGAGACATCAATCGGGATTAGTCAATGCGATCGAAGAACAAATCAAATCCTGGAAGTCAAATTCCGACTTTGTGTCGGCTAGCGTGCATCAAAGCTTAGATGGGGTTCGCGTCTTCACTTACAGTCAATGGCAACCCAAGTTCGATCGGCGCAGTTTGCAGCCTCCGGTGGTGTTGAGTGAGTTTTTTCCGCCCGACTCAGTGCAGTTAGAGGTGTCGGCAAGTAAATCGATATCGGCAGAAGTTGAGATTGTTGTAGGAGAGCGCATTACCCATCTGGCGGAGTTTCGGATGATGCCATCGAATCAACCAGAAATGGTGAAGCTAACGACGACGGAACTCGATCGAGCAATCAATAATTCACCAGGACTTATATCGGCAACGTTTCATCGCAGTTTAGACGGCACCCGGATGTTCAATTACGGACAGTGGGAGAGTCAAGAGGCGTTTGAAGCAATTTTGAAGCAAGCAGGATTTAATCCAGACAAACCCTATTGGGAAGGATTAGCGCGAAACGAGTTTCATCTCTATCATGTCGTCTACTCGGAGGTTTCAAATGCCGATTGTTAAGCAAGTTAATGGCTTACTAGCTGAGTTCGCCATATTTCCTGTAGAACCTGAGAGCCAAGCAAGTTTAGTAGAATACGTAATTCAAAATATCGATTCTGTTCTCAAACACAAGGAAGGATTTGCTTCTGGCTCACTTCTCCGTAGCCGTGATGGATTGCGAGTTACAAGCTATGTTCAATGGGCGGATCGAGAATCTTATGCGGCTACTCAACCCTTCACAGATTTTGCACTTCCAGATGTTCACTTGTTTGAAATCTTTGCCGCAGAACCTAAAGATAGCGAATTGCATCTCTCGCCGAGCATGGATGGACTTATCAACTTCGGAATTTTCAAGATGAAGCAGCCCGAAAATCAGCCTCGGTTTATTGAGTTATTTCGACAGGCACTTGAGATGGTGTCAGGACAAGCGGGACTGATTTCAACCCATGCTCACCGCAGTTTGGATGGATGGCGTTGCATCAATTTTGGACATTGGCAATCGCTAGAAGAGTATACAGCGATGGATTCAAACCGCCCGTTCTCTCCCATTTTTGGAGAAATGCTCGACTTAGGGAATAACGAGTACCAAAAGACATTGCATGAAGTAGTTTTCACCACTTGATTAGTTATTAGACTTCTTGCAAAAATAGTTAGGACGTTGCTGGGAGCAACGTCCCAAAATTTGATTAAAAGGACTGAGGCAAGAAATCTATTATTTTGAGACCAGGTAAGCAATCTTAGCAGAACGTTCTCGATCGCCAAACGCAGATAATTTTTGCAAATTATCGTCTGTTCGTAGACTGCCAAAGTCGGAACAAGCAATAGAGATCGATTTCAAGGATTCTCGCAGAAAAGCAGGTTTATGGCTATCCGTGCATAATTCATATATTCTTAAAATTAGCAATCTCCAACCTCAAATTGTTTGTAAACCAGTTGTAAATTGTATAAATAAATGGCATTAGAACTAATTCGCGCCGTCGAACAAGCAGATTCTTCCGAAGGCTTGTTAAACGCAGTCAAAGCACTGGCGGCTGCTGACTCAAAAGCAGCAATTCCTACCTTAATAACAGTGCTCGGCTACAACAACCCAGGTGCCGCCGTGGCCGCCGTTGACGGGCTGATTCAACTCGGAGAACCTGCGGTGCTGCCGCTGCTAGAACAGCTTGACGGCTACAATTACGGAGCGAGAGCTTGGGCTGTTCGGGCTTTGGCGGGAATTGGCGATCCCAGAGGTTTAGAGATTTTGCTGGATGCGGCGGCGAATGACTTTGCTTTGAGCGTGCGGCGGGCGGCGGCTAGGGGTTTGGGGACGATTTGCTGGGAACTTATGCCGACACAAAAAATTGCAGATGCTCAACTTCGCACTGTCAAAACGCTGCTGCAAGCGTCCCGAGATCCGGAATGGGTGGTTCGCTACGCAGCGGCGGGAGGTTTGCAAGCTTTGGCTGGTGCTGCGACTGTTAAACCGGATTGGTTAGCGGAAGTTTCGGCAAAACTTGAGGAAATAGCCCAAAGCGATGAAACTTTGGCAGTTAGAGCCCGGGCTTTGCTTGCTAAGGAAAAATTGTCATTTGGCTAGGGTTTGGGCGATCGTCTCTTCCAAGTCCCTTTGTGTGAGAGTGGTTAATATAAAGACTTCTTGTACGGTTTTGCCTTGTCTGGCAATGATTTTAAATCCCCCGCGAATGGGTACTGACACTCTTAATGTCATGTGGGGGATGTGTCCTTTAACTTTGTTAATGACGCCTGGGGTAACGGTTTGAATGCCCATTATGAGAGTGAGGCGCTCTAAAATTGGTATCAAACCAGGAAGGTGAGTAGAGTGATTCCAAACTAGGCGGCCTTTGGGTTGTGCGTTCATGACTTTTTTACCAAATTCAACATACCCAGTCTAAGCCACCCCCGGCTGGAACCAATTTGATATTCCCTCAATTTGTATATCAGTAATGTTACTGCGGGCGTCATTGCGAGCAACGCAACGCAATCTCAAACCGAGATTTTTGAACCCGGGCGCACAACCTGAGATTTGATGGCGCAGAATTGTTCTTTACTTTTGGATGTTTTGGGTTGATGTAGCCTTTCTCAAAAAGATGAGGTATAACAGACAGTTTGCAAAACCAGTAAACTCAGAGGGCTAAAGCCCAACAACGTACCTCATCTTTCTGATAACCGCTATATAGTAGCATATCTGATGGTTAGGATATTCTTAATTCCACTTTCCACGAGCTTGTATTTTTTCTTCCTTCTTCCTTCTTCCTTTTTTTGAGCCTGAGCGAAGTAGAAGTGCCTTCTTGCTTCCTTCGGCTGCGCTCAGTACAAGTCTTTTGAGCCTGAGCGTAGCCCGAGAGCCTTCTTCCTTCTTCTATAACTGTCGGTTTTTCTAGTTGAGTTGCGATCGCCCCGAGGATTTCTGTCATGCTGCAAGGTTTCTTGAGATAGCCGTCTGCTTTGAGTTCGAGGGCTTTTTCCATTTCGGAGGCTGTCAGAAAAATAAACGGAATGCTGGCGGTTGCAGGGTGCGATCGCAAAATCGCGAAAACTTCTAAGCCGTTGAGTTCCGGCATCATGACATCAGACAAGATTAAATCGGGAATTTGGGCGATCGCTAACTCGACACCAAGTTTTCCGTTTTCAGCGCCGACAGCTTCAAAATCGCCCAAGTTCAGAATTTCTAAAACGGTTTCTCGGATTAAGTTATTGTCTTCAATTACTAATATTTTTGGCATTTTTTTTAGCGATTATTTACTTTATTGGTATTTGTCTGTTAGAATTTTTGCAGATAAGTTCTACAAATTTCAATTGGGTTATTGCAAAAAACCGTTTTTTACGTGTTTTTAGGTGTAAAGTGCGATCGCAGCTAGCTGCAATATCTCATAAATCGGTGGCTGTGCTGAGAGCGAAGCTACTAAACGGGCGAATTTTACAATTTTCGGGCGATCGCCTAAAATATAACTTGGTGTATCACAATTTTTTGAGGAAAAGGATATGTCAGAATTTTTAGACTTTCTCAGACATCAGTTCGCCTACATTGCCATTGGCGAATTTAAACCAGGAAAATTCAAAGAAGCAGAAGAACTTTTTGGCAAAGCCGTTGCGACTTATGCCACAGGTTTTAAGGGAGCATACCTACTGCAATTGCCCAATACAGACAAAGGTATTGCCATCATTTTTTGGGAAAGCGTAGAAGAGATGGCCGCCAACCAAAGCGAAGCTTATCAGCAAATATTGAAGCAGATGACGCCTTTGTTTGCGAAAATTCCCGACACTGATGTTTATGAAATCGTCAGTGAAATTAAGCCGAAAAGTGAATGATTAAAAATTTGGCAATCGGCGCGTCATTCCCATTCCCATCGGCGTCTTGCGCCCGACTCCGCTGTAAAGTGCAAAATCTGCTAAAGCATTAATTTGCTTGACAGAAAGCGGATTGACATCTCCCATAATTCGGTAACTAACCTCGCCGACGCAGCCAATAAATTTACTGCGAGAATCAGTACAAACTTCGGTGCGGATATCGAAGAAACTGGGAAAAATAGCTTCTGTGAAAGTAGGTTCGATCGCAATTTCGCTGTACTTGTTCCAACGATTTGCCAAACTGCCAAAAATACTCTCTCTAGTCGGCATCGCACTATCGTACACGCCTTGCCGAAAATTAGTAGGAGTGCAGAAGGTAAACGCAATTTGGCGCTCAGTTTCCGAAGCGCGATCGAACAATTCGGCGTAATTGCAAAAATTCACCCACGGTTGGTGCGATCGCGGTTGGCTGACAATGCTAGTCACGTACAAATCTGTCGGGCCCAGATGCCACGGGCGCTCGAAGTTGAGTTGCTGCCACAGTTGAGTTAGGCGATCGAACAAACCGTCATCCAGCAGAGAAATCCGCCACCAAATCGGCGTATTTTCCCCAATTGCTTGCTTGTGTTCCCACTGTAGGGCCTGGGAAATAGTGCGCCCCGCCGGAGGCAAAACCCTCTTTTGTGGCTGCGGGTTGCTGTTTTTGTAAGTCTCTTTTCTGCTTACTTGGAAAGGGCTTAATGTGAAAGCTTTTTCGTTGGATTGGTCGTGCAGGTACGCGCTCAAATCGCTATCTACAGCACTCACCAGGTTGAGAAATAAGGCGTGGAGATGCCGTCCCGTTAAAAATTGGGATGGGATTGGTGCAACTGGCAGTAGGTTTAAAATAAGGCTGTGAGGCATCTTTTAATTATATATCTTTTTTCAAAAAGATGAGTTAGAAGTTGAGATTTTAGATTTTAGATTTGTATCTATTCACGATGGTTTATGGTAAGGGCAAGCTAGAAAATATTGCGAACATTGAATATCCGCAGGTCGCAGTAACTTCTGTAGCAGAATACATTGGGAAAGTAGGATTATTATAATCGACTTCAAACCCTAGTCAATCATTTTGAATAGACAGGAATTGCATTATCTCCAAAATACCCTGAAATTATCTGTGTTCATCTGTGTTTACCTGCCTGATATTTGGGGTCGATCTAAGCAGATGGGTACAAAAAAAACTTTGGTATGTAAGAATTTGATAGACCGATCGCAAATGATATATATCATGTCCGATCGATTGACCCCAATAAGTAAGGTTTGTAGTGCGGACTTCAGTCCGCAGCATAAAGCGGACTGAAGTCCGCACTACAAACGGTTTTTGTGATGGTAATCAACCGGACATGATATGACAAGCAAATCCACACAAATGAAGGCAGATAATTGCCTAAACAGTCTATGAAACCACACAGCCCTGATACATTTCTCGTTAAAGCAACCCTGCTGCTAGTGAGCACCCTAACCGTGATGGCAGGAGCAACCATCGCCCCTTCCCTCCCAGCAATGCGGCAGCACTTTTCGGCTGTTGCTAATGCCGATTATTGGGTGAGATTGGTGTTGACGGCCCCAGCTTTGTTTATCGCGATCGGTGCGCCCATTGCCGGAATTGCGATCGATCGCTTTGGGCGCAAAGGCTTGCTGGGTTTATCTGTGTTTGTCTATGGCTTCGCAGGCAGCTCTGGGTTTCTGTTGGATCAAATTGGGCTAATTTTGCTGGGACGGATGCTCCTGGGCTTCAGCGTG
Source organism: Microcoleus sp. CAWBG27 (assembly GCF_020883145.1). Classification (NCBI taxonomy): domain Bacteria; kingdom Bacillati; phylum Cyanobacteriota; class Cyanophyceae; order Oscillatoriales; family Microcoleaceae; genus Microcoleus; species Microcoleus sp. CAWBG27. The sequence goes on along the minus strand of NZ_JAHREU010000033.1, from coordinate 52,417 downwards.
GCAGGTATTATGACGACTGCAACCACGCTGATTGCTGATTATTACATCGGTGCGGCTCGATCGCAATTCCTGGGATTGCAAGCAGCTTTCATGGGGTTCGGCGGCATGATTTTTCTCACCCTCGGCGGCTATTTGGCCGATCGCAATTGGCGGCAACCGTTTCTAATTTACCTGATGGCGTGGTTGATTCTACCATTGATTTTGCTGGTACTTCCTGAACCCGATCGCGATAAAGATGCTGTTCAACAAACAGGTGCGATCGCATCTGAAACAGTCCCGTGGACGCTGCTACTGACAACCTACGGTATTGCACTGCTGACTCAAATCGTGTTTTACATGATTCCGGTGCAGATTCCGTTTTATCTTCAGCAGTTAATGGGTGCTAATGCTTCTCAAAGTGGATTGGCGATCGCCCTTGCTACCCTTGCTACTTCCATCAGCGCCCTGAGTTATCAACGGCTGAAAGCTCGTTTCACCTTTACGAACATTTATGCGATCGCCTTTGGGTTGATGGGGATTGGTTATCTGGTGATTAGTTTTGCTCGCACCTATGAGATAGTTTTGATTGGTTTGGCGATCGCTGGTTTAGGTGTCGGGTTACTGATGCCAAATATGAACGTATGTTTGACCTCATCAACTCCCGCATCTCTGCGAGGGCGAATTTTGGGCGGACTTACCACCAGCTTTTTCCTAGGTCAATTTACTTCACCCTTCGTCAGTCAACCTTTGAGTCAATGGGCGGGCTTAGGTACAACTTATGGCCTAGCAGGTGGATTGATGCTCGCAACCGCATTCATCACTGTTGGAGTCATGCTCCGGTAGTTTCTAGGCTGTGTATTGCGGGTCGATCGAATTCTCATTAATTGGGAAATTTTGATTCCAACCAAAGCTTGTAAAAATTATTTTTCTGACAATTCCATTGCGTTAATTTCCTGGCATTTTTTAACTTTATGGCTGTATTTGTGTGCAGGCAAATATATGTGTATGGGCGAAGCATGACCGCAGTAAATATGAGATTATAACTAATAATTTATATGCGGTCATGCGAGAACCCTCTTCAAAACTATTTCCCTGGTTCTCGCTTCCGATCGTGGACGATCGCGCGAATGCCATACTTCGACAAAAATTGATTGAGTTACAACAAGTAATTGTGGCTTGGTTCAACCCACACATGGTACAAGCAGGTTCCTGATACACTATACTATTTGCGTAGCATATTCGCCAGAATCCCCACATGATACCTGTAGCCTGGTTGGTGTCGGGATGGATCGGCGAATTGGTTAGTTTCGCTATATCATACTTGTAGCCAAGTTGGTGTATCCGATGTCACTGTTTTAACTCATTTCTTGAAGAGGTTTTTATGAATAGAGTAGAAGGGAAAGTTGCGGTTGTCACAGGTGGCGCTTCGGGAATTGGTCGGGCGACTTGTCTGTTGCTGGCGAAAGAAGGAGCCTGTGTTGCGGTAACGGATATAGCTGAGAAGGAAGGCAGAGGTTTGGTAGAAGAGATTACCGAAAAAGGCGGAAAAGCAGAATACTGGCATCTAAATGTTACACAAGAAGCGAGCGTTAAACAGGTGGTGTCTGAAGTTCGAGAGAAGTGGGGAAAAATTGACATTTTAGTGAACAATGCAGGGATTGTTGGTATCAATAAACCCACCCACGAAATCGCCGAAGATGAATGGAATGAGTTGATGGCAATAAATGTAAATGGTGTTTTCCTCTGTACTAAACACGTTTTGATTTCGATGCTAGAAACGGGAGGTGGCAGCATTATTAATTTGTCTTCTGTTTACGGATTGGTTGGCGGCCCGGATATGCCTCCTTATCATGCCTCAAAGGGAGCAGTGCGGTTGATGAGCAAAACAGATGCGCTATTGTATGCCAAAAATAAGATTCGGGTTAATTCAGTTCATCCGGCATTTATCTGGACACCGCTGGTAGAGAAGTTGTTGGCCGAACAAGGTGATGTGACTGAAGGACGGAAAATCCTTGATAGCTTACATCCGGTGGGACACATGGGTGAACCTGATGATGTTGCTTACGGTATTCTTTATCTGGCATCGGATGAATCGAAGTTTGTTACTGGTTCTGAATTGGTAATTGATGGGGGTTATACCGCTCATTAATAGTTGATAGTTGACAGTTGACAGTTGCACAGTATGGAAATCAAACCGTTCGATCGAGTTTTTTGCTCGGGATTAGAACTGATATCATGTCCGGTAGATTAGCATAACCAAAACGGTTCGTAGTGCGTCCTGGTGTCCGCAGAATAAGAGCGGACACCAGGACGCACTACGAACCTTATAGTATTGGGTTCGCAGCACGCACCCTAATTTTAGTGTGCTGTGAAGTTTTAGGCGATCGTGATTTCGGGCGACAAATAAACGTCTTGAATGGCGTTAAACAATTTTACACCTTCTTCAAAGGGACGCTGAAAAGTTTTGCGGCCGGAAATTAAGCCACAGCCGCCTGCGCGCTTGTTGATTACCGCCGTGCGAATTGCTTCGGCAAAATCGGTTTTTCCCGAAGCACCGCCGGAGTTGATTAAACCCATCCTTCCTGCATAACAGTTGAGCACTTGATAGCGGGTTAGATCGATCGGGTGATCGGTTGTCAAATCGGAATACACGCGGCTGTCGGTTTTGCCGTAACTCTTGCCGCTGGCTTTCGCAACTGCTCCGTATCCATTGTTGCATTCGGGCAATTTCTGTTTGATAATGTCGGCTTGAATTGTGACTCCCAAGTGATTTGCTTGCCCGGTCAAATCAGCGGCTGTGTGATAATCTTTGTCTTGTTTGAAGATATCATTGCGGAGATAACACCACAGAATTGTTGCCATTCCGTACTCGTGAGCGTGGGCAAAAGCTTGACTGACTTCTTGGATTTGTCGCGTCGATTCCGGGGAACCAAAATAAATTGTGGCTCCGACTGCAACGGCTCCCAAATTCCAAGCTTGTTCGACGGAAGCAAACATTATTTGGTCGGATTGATTGGGATAAGTTAGCAGTTCGTTGTGATTTAGTTTGAGGATGAAAGGGATTTTGTGCGCGTATTTGCGAGATACGCTTCCTAACACTCCGAGAGTTGTAGCGACAGCATTGCATCCTGCGGAGATTGCTAGTCTGATGATGTTTTCGCTGTCAAAATAGATGGGATTTGGTGCAAAAGAAGCGGCCGCTGAGTGTTCGATTCCTTGGTCTACTGGCAGGATGGATAAATAGCCGGTATTTGCCAAGCGTCCGCTAGAATATAGTTGCTGGAGCGATCGCAAAACTTGAGGAGAGCGATCGGTTTGAGCGAAAATGCGATCGACCCAATCCGGGCCCGGCAGGTGCAACAAATCTTTGGAAATTTTTGCTTGATGGGTGAGCAAGTCTTCGGCTTCGTCACCAAGCCAAGATGCGATCGCACTGGGAACTGATAGTGTAGCTGTCATACAGATTTACCCTCTCACTGTTTTTGTAGACATTTCACGACAATCTCAACCAAACGAGTAGTTGTAACCATCGTTGCGATGAACAGGTTTAAGTTGATTTCGAGAAACGCTAATCACACTATCGTTCACCCGAATATCAAAATTACCTTTGAACCTAGTGGTTTTAATTCTTTTGCATTTAACCCCCTGATGTTTTCCATCAATTACTGAAACAATATCTCCCGTATTCCAGCCCGCGACTTTTTTCTTTGGCTTGTATCCCCGACGCGGAAACCCATATTTATCAGTCTGCACGACTTGACGACTACCCAAACCCATCGCCTTAATTAACAACGGTTGATTGATCGCCAAAGTTAAACCCTGACTGACATCTCGACAACAAGCAGCATCGATCCAATGAGCTTTTGGAAACTTCAAGTTAGTCCGGTTGAACTTAGTTAAAGAACCGCGTCCTACATAAATAGGTTCAATCGCTGTGTCTTTCAAAGCTTGGAACAAAGCGGACTTGGTTGCGTTAACGGCCGCTGCGTCCTTCAATGAGGTTTTAGCTTGGCTCATTATTTTCTTAAGAATTTCGGGCTTCTTCTTGAGAAAATCTCTCAGATCTTGAGTCCCCTTTTTGAGGTTACATTTTTCACAAGCCAAGCAAAGGTTAGAAACACGATTAGTCCCACCCTTGGCGCGTGGATTGATATGCTCAACTTGCAACGGTAAATTTTCACTACCGCAGTAAGCACACTTCCGCTTCCACTTTTCGAGCAGGTATTCTCTAACCTCGTAACCTTGCAATTCCCCTTGTTGATACTCAACGCCGGAAATCTCTGGATTTTGCATTTTTTGAGTGTCAAAGTTTACTAACTCGAAAGCAATTGATTGGATAGGTGCTAGTTTACGAAGGCGAGAAACCCACGTCATAGTAGTTAACACTCGGTGCTGCAAGCTCGGAGGCAACCAGCCTTTCAGACGAGTGCGATTTAAGAATCTCGCTTTTCGATAACGAGTTTTGCGGTTACGGCGCCCACGTCGGACGGCTCGACGGGTTTCAAGTCTTGACTTGATAGCTTGACCCCGATGGGTGAGTTCAGCACACCAAATGACTTGGGTTCCCTGAACCAAAGCTATGCCAGTAGTTTTGCTACCAGGATCGATGCGGATTTCAATGGGCACTGGTGAATCGTTGACCGATTTTTTCAGGATAATTGCAAACGGGTACAGTCTGAAAACCTTTGCTTTACCTGCATTCAATAGCTTTCTAGCTATCACTGGCAGGCACGGAGTTAGAGGTTTTTTGTCGGAGTCAAGTACGAATACTTGATTTGGGGTTTTAGACATGGTTGCGTCTATTCCTAATTAGTAAAGGTTGCCTCGGCACGGTTATTAGGCGGTACTTTCTCCACAGCACTGGCTTTACAAATCCTTGCCTGTTTAACTGCGGAGTTATAGTGCTTGGGGCTGGCACGTACTCCAAGGTATGAACTTTAACGCTCCCTAATAACGAAAGCCTGGACTTACTTAGCTATTTCGGGATTTCTCCAGAAATGTCTAGGATTTCAGTAAGTCTCAATTTCAATTGCAGGCTGATGATTGCAGACATTAGCCTTGCTGATATTGTAGCTAAAAAATCTTTTTTTCCATCCCGGCAACGATCGCCTGAATTTTTCAGATTAGCGACAACAGCAACTGGGACGCGCTACTCTGTAATTAAGCTGGCAGTTCCGCCCGATAGCTGCTGCCTGCGATCGCCGATCGACTCACAACTCCTCAATCACAATGTCAAACAACTACTTTGATACTGAAAACGGTCACAAATCCTTCGAGATGCCCGGTGCTAGACCCCACTACAACCCCGATCGCCCCGGACAAGTAGAGCATATTTTCCTCGATTTAGTGCTCGATATTCCCAAACAAAGTTTTCGCGGCACTTGCAGCATCCGCATAAATCCAGTCCGCAGCGGTATTGACAAATTAACCTTAGATGCTGTTAACCTGAACATTAAATCTGTCAAAGTCGGGGAAACCGAGCAAAATTTCGACAGCGACGGCGAAGTGCTGCAAATTCAACTGCACGAACCAACAACAGCTTACGAACCAATTACAATTGCGATCGCCTACTCGGTCGAAAAACCCCAGCGCGGCCTCTATTTCGTCGGGCCAGACAAACACTATCCCGACAAACCAACACAAGTTTGGACTCAAGGCGAAGACGAAGATTCCCGCTTCTGGTTTCCCTGTTTCGACTATCCCGGACAGTTGGCAACTTCCGAAATTAGAGTGCAAGTTCCCAGACAATTTTTTGCAATATCCAACGGCGAATTAGTTAGCACAAAAAACGACGGCGATGACAAGATTTATCACTGGTCGCAAACTCAGGTACATCCGACTTATTTGATGACATTAGCAGTCGGAGATTTTGCCGAAATTAAAGACGAATGGAACGGCAAACCAGTTAATTATTACGTCGAAAAAGGTCGCGAAGCTGACGGTAAGCGCAGCATGGGCAAAACGCCCAAAATGATTGAATTTTTCTCTAAAGCATTTGGCTATCCTTATCCTTTTCCTAAATACGCTCAAGTCTGCGTCGATGATTTCATCTTCGGCGGCATGGAAAATACATCGACAACTTTGCTAACAGATAGGTGCTTGTTAGACGAACGCGCCAGCCTGGACAATCGCGGTACAGAAAGCTTGGTCGCCCACGAATTAGCTCACCAATGGTTTGGCGATTTAGTAGTAATTAAACATTGGTCTCATGCTTGGATCAAAGAAGGCATGGCTTCCTATTGTGAGGTGTTGTGGACTGACAAAGAATACGGCAAAGAAGATGCGGCTTATTATATGTTAGGTGAAGCCCGCAACTATTTAGCTGAAGACAGCGCTCGCTACCGCCGCCCGATGGTGACTCACGTTTACCGCGAAGCGATCGAATTGTACGATCGCCATTTGTACGAAAAAGGCGCTTGCGTGTATCACATGATTCGCGCTGAGTTGGGCGACGAACTGTTTTACAAGGCAATTCAAACTTTTGTGCGGGATAACGCTCACCAGACTGTGGAAACGATCGATTTGCTAAGGGCGATCGAAAAAGCTACGGGTCGCAATCTCATGTTCCTGTTTGACCAGTACGTTTATCGCGGCGGCCATCCAGATTACAAAGTTGCTTATTCCTGGGATGGCGACAGCAAATTAGCGAAAGTTACTATTACCCAAACTCAGGTAAAAGACAACAAAAATGGTAACGGTAATAGTAAAGATGTCTTTGACCTCAAAATTCCGATCGGCTTCGGTTACAAACCGGAAAAAGATGCAGATGAGCGAAATGCTGCTAATATAAAAACTTTCACGGTTCGAGTTCACGAACGCGAGCAAAGTTTCTATTTCCCCCTAGAAGAGAAGCCCGCATATATCAGTTTTGATGTCGGCAATAAATACCTAAAAACAGTTGCTCTAGAGTATGGAGTTGCCGAACTAAAAGCTCAGTTACAGTTCGATCCAGACCCGGTTTCTAGGATTTACGCCGCCCACGCTTTGGCGAAAAAGGGAGGCTTGGAAGCTGTGAAAGCGCTGTCAGAAGTTCTCAAGAAAGAGCCGTTTTGGGCTGTGCGGGCGGAAGTGGCCGGTCAGTTGGTTGAGATTAAACTCGACCAAGCTTTTGATGGTTTAGTAACTGGTTTGAAGGATAAAGATGCTCGGGTGCGCCGTGCGGTGGTGAATGCGTTAGGTAAAATTAAGACTCACGAGACTTATAAGGCGCTGAGGTCGATCGTTGAAAAAGGCGATGACAGCTATTATGTAGAAGCGGCCGCAGCGAGTGCGATGGGTGCGATCGCAGGCGCTAACCCCGACGAAAAGCCCACGGACGAACAGGTACTCAAAGAGTTAAAATTGGTTTTGAAAGAGCGCGAGGGCTGGAATGAGGTTGTGCGATCGGGTGCTATTTCCGGTTTGGCGCAAATGAAAACTTCTGAAGATGCGCTCAACCTGATTTTGAAATACACAGCCGTCGGTACTCCGCAAGCTTTGCGCTTGGCTGCAATTCGCTCTTTGGGGACAATTTCGACAGGTCAAACTAAGCTCAATTTGGAACGGATTTTGCACCGATTGGCGGAACTTTCTAAAGAGACTTTTTTCTTGACTCAAGTATCTGTTGTTGTCGGTTTAGGACAGATGGAAACTCGCAAAGCTATTCGCATTTTGCGTTCTTTAGCTGACCAAACTCCTGATGGGCGCGTCCGCATGATGGCTGATGAAGCTGTGCAAAGAGTGCAGAAAAATGCTGGTTCTGATGCAGCGGTGAAGCAGTTGCGCGAGGAGTTAGATCAGGTGAAAAAGGACAATCAAGATTTGAAGAGTAGGATGGAAAATCTGGAGGCTAAGGCGAAGAAAGACAAAGATTAGGTGAATTTTGTAAGGTGCGTCGTTATGAGATTGTCGCTGCGATCGACAATTGTGTCGGGCGACACACCCTACGAGCTAATTGTAGGGTGTGTGACGGCGATAAATCGTTAAATCGAAACCAGCCAAATGTGTACAGTCACGCACCGCCCCAGTAGCAAGCTAAATCTGACAAAAAATATTGTAGTAAGGTGCGTCGCTATGAGATTGTTGCTACGATCGAGGATTGTTTCGGGCGACGCACCCTACCAGCTAACAATTACAATAATTCTAACATTAGGTATCCTGGAAGACATTCTGCCAGTTCAACAGCAGCCATCTATTTTGTGGATAAATTTGGCAAAACTCTGGAAACGCCGTTAGTTGGGTTGGGTGCATTTAAAGTTGCGATTGGCGATCGCCCTGTTATTAAAATAATCTTATTTTTTAGCTGTATTGCCTTGAAGTTTGGTATTTTAAGCAAAGGTAAAATCCTACATATTTCTATTTCTGACTTAGTTATTGTCTCGACTGAGAGATCGCAAATAGAACTTAAGCAATCCGACTCAATAAATAAACCTGGCTTTTTTTATGAAAAAATAGCTTTCAGCAATTATTTTTCATAAAAGGAACTGATTTTGCTGTATCGGTGGGTAAGTTCTAATAGATAATCAGGGTGTATCAACATTTTTATTTTGAATCTTCAACTTTCAATCAAGTTGAAGCAGCCTTTGCACCCTAAAGATTGCATAAATCATGAGTACAAGAACTATTGTATTGGTAGAACAATCGGCTGTCATTCCCTACCGCATTCAAAACGGACAAATTGAAGTAATGGTGATCACTTCTTCAACGGGTAAGCGTTGGGTGATTCCTAAAGGGTTAATTGAACCTGACATGACTCCTCAAGATTCTGCTGCTAAGGAAGCTTGGGAAGAAGCAGGTTTGTTGGGTAAGGTGTTCCCGGATTTGCTGGGAACTTACGAGTACCAAAAGTCTGGCTATACTTGTCAGGTAGAAGTATTTTTACTGCAAGTACAAACTGTTCTGGAAAAATGGCCGGAAGCTAGCTGTAGAAAGCGACAGTGGGTAAGTATTCCGAAAGCAATTAAGCGGGTTAATGAACCGGAACTTAAACTGATTCTTGCTAATTTACCGAATCGGTTTTGCTGATTCAAAGGTTCGTAGTGAGGACTTTAGTCCTAATTAACTCAGGTTCGTAGTGAGGACTTTAGTCCTAATTAACTCAGGTTCGTAGTGAGGACTTTAGTCCTAATTAACTCAGGTTCGTAGTGAGGACTTTAGTCCTGATTAACAGGTTCGTAGTGAGGACTTTAGTCCTAATTAACTCAGGTTCGTAGTGAGGACTTTAGTCCTGATTAACAGGTTCGTAGTGAGGACTTTAGTCCTGATTAACAGGTTCGTAGTGAGGACTTTAGTCCTGATTAACAGGTTCGTAGTGAGGACTTTAGTCCTGATTGACTCAAACATGGAGAAAGGGCTGATGATGCCACACTTTCATGCGAGGGAGGACGATCGCACTACACTCGGAAAATCATTATTCTGCTGTACAAGGAAAGGACTGAAGTCCTCACTACAAACCTGGAAAGGACTGAAGTCCTCACTACAAACCTGGAAAGGACTGAAGTCCTCACTACAAACCTGGAAAGGACTGAAGTCCTCACTACAAACCTGGAAAGGACTGAAGTCCTCACTACAAACCTGTGCAAATGGAAAGGACTGAAGTCCTCACTACAAACCTATGATATCGGTGTGAAAAGTTTTACCTCAAGCGTTAGCTGACAGAAAAGGAAGGCTTTCGGCTAAGTTATCCTTGACTTCAATTCCCTGTTTTTTTGCCCAAAACTGGCTTAAGAAATGAATTTGCCGCAAGCCGACAATTAAATTTAAACCAGGTACAAACATCCACCAAACAGTTAGCGGTTCTTTAATTCCTTCTTGGCGGTACAATTCGTTAACTGTGTTGTAAAGTTTGAACTGCACGATGTAAATCCAAGCAATTCCCACGAAGGAAAACCAACCAAACCATCCGGGAACGTCGGGGTCGAATATTCGCAAAGCTTGGGGGATGGCTACTCCTAAAACAAAGGGCAACAAGCAAAGTGTCCCCGACCAACCCTTGCCGTTATAAGTCCGCAATTCTTCTTGAATAATCCATTTGTACCAGCCGTAATATAGCAGCAAGCTGACTCCAGATAGCAAGATTACTCGCCACAAAATTCGTGGCTTTCCTAAGGGGTTTTCGGACATTTTTAGATGTAAGATAAGACGGCGGTTGAAACCGCGCCTAGACAAACAATGTCCGCCTCCGCGGACTCAAGAAGATAACGTAATTTCAATTACCTAGTCTTCAACCCGCACTCCTCGGGTAAAGTCTCGTGTTGACGCGGTTTCAACCACTTTATTGATTATATTAACATTTGTTAATTATTGCAAAATCATCTCTCGGATCGATCGCGCGGTTGCAGGGGCCAGCAGAACACCGTTGCGGTAGTGGCCGCTAGCTATCAAAACCTTGCTGTTACTGGGAAGCGCTTCGATAATTGGGGCTGGGCGTCCTTCGGGGCGCGGGCGCAATCCCGACCATTTTCGGATGATTTGGGCCTCGGCTAAGGCTGGACAAAGTGCGATCGCCCTTGCCATCACTTCATCCAACATATCAGCATTCGCCTGCACTTCCCCGCCGTTTTCGGGAAATTCCACCGTCGCCCCTACCCAACATTCTTGATTTGCCAAAGGTACAATGTGAACGTCATCGCAGGTAATTACTGGCGCAAAATCTGGGTTTCCTAAGGGATTTTTTGACCGCAAATGCAGCGCTTGTCCCAACACCGGGCGAATGTCCACCAATTGATTTAGCGATGCAGTGACAGCAGCGGAACCTAAACCAGCAGATACAATTAGTCGATCGAACTTGCCACTATCAGCCATTTGGGCCCCTGCAACTTCCACCCCAAACTCAAAAATCACTTTATTTTGTGTAGCAGCATCCACCAAAGCCAAAGTTAAAGTAGTTGGATCGACTTGCCGGTCTTGAGGCGAATAAATACCAGCAATTATGTTATTCTTTAAATCGAGATGAGGGCAAAACTCGCGCACTCGTTCCACCTCCCAAAGTTCTAATTTCCAACCTTGAGACTTGCGAGTTGCTGCTAGCTTTTCCCACTTACTTAAATCTTCTCCTTCCGAACACAGCATCAAAATTCCCTGTTTGTTAAATGGAATTTTCCGCCCCGTAGCTGCTTCCAATTCAGGAATCAAAGTTTCGTAGCGCTGAAGGCTGGTTTCCCTCAAATGCCAATTTCTGCCCTTCGTTTTGTGGCTGATAACTCCCATCAAAACGCCGAGGGCTGCACCTGTAGAACCTTGTGCTGGGGGCTGTTTGTCGAATACAGTGACTTTTAATTCGGGAAATTTACTTAATTCAAAGGCGATCGAAGCCCCGACAATACCGCAACCAATAATTGCAACGCGAACCATTGAATTTTATATTTTAGATTTTAGATTTTAGATTGTACAGAAGAATACCGGGCGGTTAGAAACCGCGGCTACATAAACGAAACCCGCCTCCGCGGGTTGAAGAACGGGCAGTAAAAATTACGTTTTACGTTATTTTCTTTACACCACGGAGGTGGACTTCGTTTGTGTAGACGCGGTTTCAACCGCCGTCTTTGTATAGGCGCGGTTTCAACCATACGTCCGATCTGCGCGACAAACTAAAGCTATTAGGCTTTAGGAAGTAGCTGCAAGAAAGTATCGAAATCCTTCACAGCTTTGCTATAACTAGCGGTGATTTTGGCATTGTCAGCCATTTTAGCAGCGTTATCAATCTCTACCAAATCAGCAAACAAACTCTTGGTCAAATCCATAGCTTGCTGTTGAGATTTCGGCAACAAACTGCCCGACACGGTTTTCATCGTGGCGCGCAATTCGCCGAGAGGCCCGTGAATGTAAGTTTTGGCATCAATCCAATTTTTTTTCTGAATTAGGGTTCCTAGGTTGTCCATGCGCGATCGGAACTCTGTCAGAGTAGGAACATAGCGCTGAATCTGTTGGATCTGGGCTGCTGTGTAAGTCGTGGGAACTTTTGCTTCGACACTGCTGCAACTAACCAGAAATGCCATCAAAAATGCCATCATCAAGGCAAAAAAGGAACGGGGACGAGTCATAAAAACAATACGGTAAGTGGTAAACTCAGAGTATGAAAGACCTGAGAGGAAAACGACCCGGCGATTTTAATCGCCTTAAATCTTTCCATTACTGCCTTGGAGTTGCAAGAGTCCGGTGTACTTTTGTAATGTACTTTCGATGGGACAATTACCATCTCAAATGTTGCAACCAGCGATCGCATAATGTTTGCTCCTGATGGAGCCTCCCTTCCGGGGTAATGTTCGCCTTGACCTGGTTATAAAGGCTTGTTAGACCTGCGACACTGTTTCAGTGACTTTAAAACTGTTTAATCGCAGATGACAGAGCGGAAAACTGGCGTCGCATTCTCCGGTGTCGTGACCTAAATAACGTCTCCTCCTAGGAGGGGTCTGGTCAGAACAGCTTGCAATTTCTTACAAGCTCAGTGGCTTGAGCCTCTGAGTTCCTGACAGCGATTTTAGACTTTAGATTTTAGATTTCTCGTTGCGGGCCGGCACCGAGACACCGCCCCTACTTTGCACCGAGAGTTATGTACAAAATATTATTTTACCTCCTTTTGGCGCAGAAAAGTTATCAGAGCACCGCCAACTTTTTCTGACCAATGTTCTTGAGGATAATGGGAAACTTCTTCTAGGGTGACTAACTCGGCATTTTTCATGGAAGTGACTAATTTTTTAGCTGGTTCAACACTCAGCCAAGGGTCGGTTAAACCCCACACAAATAAGGTTGGGCTTGTCCATCCTTGTAACCCGGATTCAATTTCTGCCATGGACTTTGGCAATTGAATGTTGCGGATGGTGTTCATTAGCGATCGCCCTGCATCCGAACTCTTCAAAAACGGGCGCCGGTAAACATCTAAATCTTTGTCTAATACCCTGATGCGGCTTCCGCCTTCGAGGGTTCTGTCCACCAAAAGTGGGTCTTGCGTCAGCATATCACCAATAAATGGCAGTCCCAACTGCTGCATTTTCCAAGGCAATTTGATATCTGCTGAAATTGGTGTATTTATGACTACTAAACGATCGATTTTATCGGGATTTCGTAAAGCGTATTGAATGCCGACAGATGCTAAAAATCCTTGGACGACTAGGGAAACTCTGTCTAATTCTAGGGTTTGAATAAAGCCTGCAAGGGCGTCTGCAAAGGCATCGGGAGTATAAGCAAAGTCGCGTTTGTCTGGTTTTGTCGATCGCCCGTAGCCCACCCAATCCGGCGCTATCGATCGAAATCCCTGGGCAGCCAAATCTGGCATAATCGCACTCCAGGTAAAGCTTTGGGAGGGTATACCGTGCAGCAGCAACACAGGAGATTTATCACTTTCGTTTACCGGATTTGCTTCCCGATAAAACCATTCCAGTGACCCTACTTGAATTGTTTTCTCATCAATTGGCATTATTTTACTTCTTATTTATCAAAGAATAAGGCGGGTATTCCCCGCCTTACTTACTTACTTAATAGTTGGGTACGCACAAAGCACCATTAGTCTCAACAATTGCCTAAAACCTTTTGTATCTCAGGTTTGTATCTAAGTCTCGATCCCCCTAAATCCCCCTTAAAAAGGGGGACTTTAAGAATACTCTTGTTCCCCCCTTCTTAAGGGGGGTTAGGGGGGATCTAGGCTTAATAGTAAGGCAGCAGTCTCGCACTACACAAGACGTATTTGTTGACACTAATAACTGAGCACTTTACCCAACTCATGAAAGTCCTGCTTAGAAATTCATTTCAGCAGCTTGAACTTTTTCGACCTGTTTCTTCTTCAGAACCAGCATGATTTGAGCTAGCATGGTTATAGCCACGAAAGCCATCAATCCTTTAACTCGTCCTGCACTTTGCAGCACAATTTCCACGTCTTTTTGACCGAAACCGCCTACATTAGGATTGTTCGTCAAAACTTCGCCGGATGCAACAGTTTGTCCTTCAGTAACAATCAGTTCTGGGCCTGCGGGAATTGTATCAACAACCGCTGCACCTTCTGCTGGTTGAATTGTCACTTCATAACCGCCATCTTCGGGTTGAGCAATTTTAGAAATAGTGCCAGCTACTGAGGCATTATAAACAGTATTGTTGCTCTTGGCGCCAGTAGGATAAACCTGACCGCGACCGCGGTTGCCGCCGACATAAATTAGATATTTGCCGTAGTGAACTGACTTGTCAGTTTCGGGATTTGGCGACAAAACTGGGAATACCAATTCTTTGTATTGTTCGCCTGGGAGCGGGCCCACTAAAACAACATTTTCTTGGGTTTCGCTGTAAGGTTGGAAGTAAAGATCGCCGACTTTTTCCTTCATTTCTTCGGGAATTCTGTCAGCGGGAGCAATCTTGAAACCTTCGGGTAACATGACAACTGCGCCTACATTCAAGCCGCCTTTGCTACCGTCGCCGGTAACTTGCTGCACGCTTTGATCGTAGGGAACTTTGACAATTGCTTCAAAAACTGTGTCGGGTAAAACAGATTGGGGGACTTCTACTTCAGTCGGTTTGGCACCGAGGTGGCAGTTAGCGCAAACAATCCGCCCTGTAGCTTCGCGGGGAGTAGCGGGTGCTGTTTGCTGGGCCCAGAAAGGGTAAGCGAATGCTGCTTGGGGAAGTGCGATGTCGCTACTGAGAAAAAATCCGGCGGCGGCGATCGCAATTAAGGCAGTTTTGGCGATCGTCCTGGCACTGCGGCGAAATATCGCAGATAAGTTAATTTGTGGCATCAGAGTATTCAATCTCAAAGGTTCAGACAATTTAGTCATTGGTCATTGGTCATTGGTTATTGGTTATTTGTTATTGGTTATTTGTTATTGGTTATTTGTTATTGGTTATTTGTTATTGGTTATTTGTTATTGGTTATTTGTTATTGGTTATTAGAAACTACTAACCACTAACTCCCAACTCCTAACTACTAACCACTAACCACTAACTATTAACCACTAACTACTAACTAATGACTAACAACTAAGACCACCAAGGTTCTTCGCCGGTGCGGAAATCTGTTTCTTTCCAAGGGGTAAAAGCCACCTTGTCATCTGCGACAGTGGCGTGGGCCAAGGCCAAAGACAAAGGTGCGGGGCCCCGTACCACTTTGCCCTCACTGTTGTATTGAGAACCGTGGCAAGGACACATAAACTTGTTTTCGCTAGCATTCCAAGGCACGACGCAACCCAAGTGAGTGCAGACTGCATTGATGCCGTATTCAGCGATAGTTAGGTCTTTTTCGACCACCAGATAAGTGGGGTCGCCTTTGAGGCCTTGGGCCAAAGTGCGATCGCCCGCAGGGTGCGAAGTCAAATATTCGCTAACGATGATGTCGTTACCCAAGGCATCTTTAGCGGTGACACCGCCACCAACAGCCCCACTCGACGGAGGAACAAAATATTGGACAACGGGATAAAGTGCGCCCAGTGCCACACCTGTGACTGTACCGAACGTCAGCAAATTCATAAATTGGCGACGCCCCATATCGGGAACATCGGGATTTCCAGCAGAAGTTTGAGCCATGACCTGCCTTTACGGTTTTAAGTTACGTTTGTTTGTGAGCCAACTTGTACGTGCAGACAACTCGGACTATCGGTGCTAATCTGCTCGCACAAATTTGAGGCAGCGAAAATTCCTTTTAAGAATGCGCCTTCCAGCCTTTATTAGAGTATTATTACATTTTTTGAACTTTGTCTTTTATTGTTTAACAGATTCACTCAGGAGCAACCATGACGGGCAAGGATTTACACCAGCTACTCCTACAAAAATGGGGAAAGTCTTACGATATCAGATTGCGGCGAACGCGAGGCAAGATTTTTGTGCAGGTGATGTGGAAATATTTGGAACAGGTGTCTTTTCCGATGACGGAGGCTGATTATTTCGAGCATTTGGACGCGGTGGCCAATTACCTCAACGGCTGGGGCAGCACCGAACAGGTGAGAGAATATATTGTCACTACTCGCGATCGCCCGCGCTTGGGCAAAGCTGTCAGCGTTCCCCTGGATTTGGGCGAAAGAGCCTCGGAGTGGTTGCTTGATGAGTTTTGAGCCATCAGTCATCAGTCCTTAGTCTTTAGTCCTCAGTCATATAAAATACGGTGACATCCGAATCATACCGGAGTGCGATCGGGAAAGCTGCAAAGGAAATCATAGCGATCGATCGCCCATCTCGTCGCTTGTAAAGTTTTGTGTCTGGGCGGGGCTGGATTTTTTAAGTTGAAAGTCCCAAAAATCGTCAGGCGAATTTGTCAGCCAGCGTGGGGGCGGTGAGGAACCGTCGCTGTGGCGCAGCTAATTTTCGCAGTTTTTTGATTCAAACTTATGATGTAGCGGGCTTTCCTGGGCGCCAGACAGCAGGATTGAAATGCCGCAGGAGGCTGTGGGGCTGTGAAAATTTGGGGCGGTGGGGTTTCTAGCTGACCAAAATCATCCGAACCAATTTCTGTCAACACTTTCACATACAATGAGTCTCAGATATCTTGTGAAACTTAGGAGAATGTTGTAATGGGTGTTGCAGTTGGAATGGTTGAAGTCTTAGGATTTCCCGCTGCCGTAGAAGTTGCAGACTCAATGGTGAAAGCAGCCCGAGTTACTTTAGTTCGCTATGAAAAAATAACCCGTGCTTACTGGACAATTATAGTTCGAGGAGATATCTCTGAAGTGCAAGCAGCCGTTGCTGCTGGAATTGAATCAGTTAAAAAGGTCGATGGCGGAAAGTTGCTATCGTATCACATAATTGCTCGTCCCCACGAGAATCTCGATTACATTTTGCCGATCGGCTATACGCCTGAAGTAGAACAGTTCCGAATGTAGACAAAGTTTTGACAAAACTTTGGTGTGGGATTTTAACTTTTACTAAAATATAGAGGCGCGGGCGATCGCACCTCTATATTTTTTATCAATCTTCAAATTGAGCGATCGTCTAATACTCACCAAAAAATCATTTTCACGCATAATATTGTTTCCGGTTCCATGGGAATGATTTAACCGCAGAGAACACAGAGCACACAGAGAGAGAAGGGGGAGTTGAATAATTCTGATGCTACCAGATTTGATATAAAATCTTTATAGGACTAATTAAAAATCAGCAATTCACCATTAGCAATTTGGATGACTACCAGTCTGCAAACTTATCTGTTGCCTCCATTAAACAGGTACGAATTCCCGGTTCGCTCATCGAATGTCCGGCATCGGCAACTACAATGAACTCAGCTTCAGGCCAAGCACGATGCAGTTCCCACGCCGAGATCATCGGGCAAACAACATCATATCTTCCCTGAACGATAACCGCCGGAATCTTGCGGATGCGATCGATATTTAAAAGCAATTTATCTTCCGGGTCTATAAATCCCTTGTTGATAAAATAATGGCACTCAATTCTGGCAAACGCCTCGGCAAAAGCATCAATTCCAAAGCTTTGCTTGACATCTAAATCGGGAAATAATCTACTCGTACTCCCTTCCCAAATTGACCAAGCACGAGCCGCTTCTAATCTAATGTGAGGATCTGGACTCGTCAAGCGCTGGTAATAAGCTGTTAGCAAATCGTCCCTTTCATTTATGGGGATAGGTTTAACATATTCTTCCCAAGCATCCGGGAAAATATAACTTGCTCCTTCTTGATAAAACCAGCGAATTTCTTTTTGTCTCAGCATAAAAATGCCGCGCAAGATTAAACCGTTACAACGGTCAGGATGCGTTTGACTGTAAGCTAAAGATAGAGTGCTTCCCCAGCTACCACCAAAAACAACCCATTGCTGAATATTTAAATATTCTCGAAGTTTCTCAATATCGTTGACTAAATCCCAAGTTGTATTTTCTTGCAATTCTGCATGAGGTTTACTTTGACCGCATCCGCGTTGGTCAAACATCACCAAACGCCATTTTTCCGGGTTAAAATATTGTCGGTAAAAAGGCGGACATCCACCTCCTGGGCCCCCGTGTAGCAATACAATAGGTTTTCCCTCTGGGTTGCCTGACTCCTCAAAATGAATTGTATGGATGTCAGAAACTTTGAGTTTTCCTTCGTTATAAGGTTGTCTGGGCGGGTAAAGTTCTCGCATTTTTTCAAGGATTGATAACTAGATCGTGTTTATTTTACATCCTGACGATCGCACTGGTAAATCAAGATAGGCGATCGATCGAAAGAAAGTTGTGGGACAGTCAAGATGCCTGTCCCAGTTATTTTTAGAATCTTGTCTATTGCTTGCTATTTCTAAGTCTCACCGAATAGCAAGAGTTTGAAGCCCTTACTCATCAAGGCAGATTGTGATAAGAACGGAGTTTAAATCTCGGTTCTTATCACTTCGCTGTCACCTGTCAACTGTCAACTGTCAACTGTCAACTGTCAACTGTTTAACGCCCCAAAAGCTTCACCAAACCGACGCCACCAAAGTAAAGAGCCAGCACCGCACCCCCCAAAAGACTTTGCGTCAAAGGGTCAGTAGAAGGCGTTAAAACAGCACCCAAAACCGCCGCACCCAAGACTACATAACGCCAGCCAGATAGCATTTTGCTAGAAGAAACTATTCCCAAAACGCCGAGCAATACTTGGACAATTGGGATTTGAAAAGCTAAACCCGTGCTGAACATTAACAACAGTACAAATTTAAAGTATTTGTCGATCGACCACAACTGCTCTACAACATCCGCCCCGTAGGTAACAAAGAAGTTCAGCGCCGCTGGAATCAAAGCGATGTAAGCAAATACCAGCCCGCCCAAGAAGAGGAAACTAGAACCCAAAAACACTGGCCCGAGCAACTTGCGTTCTTTGCGAGTCAAACCCGGTAGCACAAATAGCGCTATTTGGTAAAAAATAAACGGACTTGCAATCAGCAAACCGCTGTATCCCGCTACTTCGATAGAAACAAAGAAATACTCACCAGGAGCTAGTTGTAGAAATTTGACAGGCCCGGCGGGTACTTCTAGCAATTGTACGATGGGTTTAACAGTTAAAAAACAACCAACTACACCGACTGCTACTGCAATTAGCGAGTAGAAAAGTCGCTGTCGCAATTCTTCTAAATGATCGAACAAAGACATCTCAACTTCGTCGGGAAGTTCGTCTAGATATTCGTCTTCGAGGTTGCGGGAGCCCAGAAAACTGTCGGCGATTGGTGCAATGCTATTTTCCGGGTTAACTTCTTCAGCTTCTAAGTTGCTGACATCGGTGAAATCGTCGGCGACTGGTGCAATGCTATTTTCCGCGCTAACTTCTTCAGCTTCTAAGTTGCTGACATCCGTCGTAGAATCATCGGCGATTGATGCAATGCTATTTTCCGTTTCCGCGCTAACTTCTTCAGCTTCTAAGTTACTTACACTCGTAGAATCATCGACGATTGTTGAAATGCTATTTTCCGGGTTAACTTCTGCACCTTCTAGGTTACTCATACCCAGAGAATCTTCAGCGGCTGGTGCAATATTTTCCGGGCTAACTCCTGCACCTTCTAAGTTGTTGACAGCCATCAAATCATCGGCGACTGGTGCAATGCTATTTTCCGCGCTAACTTGTTCGAGGTTGTTGTCGGAATCTTGTTTGGATGTCTCCAAGTCTGAGGGCACAGTCATAGGGAATGGGGAATTGGTAATGGGGAATCTTTCAACAGTTGACAGTTGACAGTTGACAGTTTGAGAGCGACCTCTACCTAGAAGGAAGAGGATTGGAGTAATGAATAGTCCGAGCTTAATTTGTCCATCAAAGACTTGGGGATTTCAACCAATTCTTTGTGGTAATGGGGCAATTTTAGATTTGTTAATTGGTAATTGTAATTGGTAACTATTAACTGTCAACTCAGAGAGGGCGGGCACGGGGGCACCGCCCCTACCAATTGTCAACTGTCAACTGTCAACTGTCAACTGTCAACTGACTTCTTCAATGCCGATCGCAATTTTGCCGACAGCGCGGCCGGTTTCGCTATAACCGTGGGCGGCGGCTACTTCTGGTAAGCTGTAAGTGCGATCGACAATCGGCTCAACTTTATCGGATTCGATTAACTCCCGCAAAATCCCCAAGTCGGCTGGGTTGGGATTGGCTAGAATGAATTTAGCTTTTTTACCAGGAATAAACCAGCTCGTCAACATCGGTGCGAGGTTGTCGAAACTCGGCAAAGTCGAGATATAAACTCCCTCGGCTTGCAGCACGTTTTCGCATTCAGCAAATGTTTTTGTCGCCACAGCATCCAAAATTATATCATACTTTTCGCGCTGTTGAGTAAAATCAATTTCTGCATAATCGACAACAAAATCTGCTCCCAAACCCTTGACAAATTCTCTATTCTTGGCGCTGCAAACTCCCGTTACTTCCGCATTCATTGCTTTAGCAATTTGCACGCCAAACATCCCAACTCCGCCGGAAGCACCGTTAATCAATACTTTGTATCCTGCTTTAATTTCACCCAAATCTCTCAATGCTTGCAAAGCCGTTAAACCTGCGATGGGTACTGCTGCTGCTTCGACATGGGTGATGTTGTGAGGTTTAAAGGCGGCACTCGATTCTGGCACGACAGCGTATTCGGCACAAGCACCGCCAGCGATTGGATTTAAAAATGTATAAACTTCGTCTCCGGGTTGAAATCTAGTCACTTCCGAGCCGACTTCTACGACTACTCCCGAGATGTCGGAACCGACAATTCGAGGAAAGTTAAATCCTGTGAGTAGTTGCAGGTGTCCTTGCCGGATTTTCCAGTCTACGGGATTGACGCTGCTAGCACGAACTCTGACTAGCAATTCGTTTGTTTTGGCGATCGGCTTTTCTACTTCTCGGTACTGCAATACGTCAACGCTGCCGTGGCGATCGAATACAACTGCTTTCATGGCGATTTTTTAGGTTTATTTTTAAGAGAACATTTCATCCTGTACAATTATCGTATGGCAAATTCTATTCGCTTGTGAATCGGATTTATTTTTTTTTACCGCAGAGGGCGCAGAGGGCGCAGAGAAAGAGAAGAAAGAGAGAAAAATTATCGTTCTATTTTTAAGAGGACATTTAATCATGTACAATTATCATATAGCAAATTCTATTCGCTTGTGAATGGGATTTATTTTTTTTACCGCAGAGGGCGCAGAGGGCGCAGAGAAAGAGAAAAAAGAGAGAGAAATGATTGATTTAACTGGAAAGGTAATTTTAGTGACGGGCGGCTCGAAAGGGATTGGTGCAGTGACGGTGCGGACTCTTGTTAATGCTGGGGCTGAGGTGATTTTGCATTACTGTCGCAGTCAGCAAGCGGCGGAATCGGTAGCAGCAAGTGTGGCGGGCGATCGCTGTTTTTTATTAGCAGCAGATTTGATGTTACCAAATGCGGCCTCTCTTTTGTGGCAAGATGCTGTAAAGTGGCGCGGTCATATTGATATTATAGTTAATAATGCTGGGATTATGCAGTCAGCGGGTATTGAGGACGATTTCGATATTTGGTCGTCGGCTTGGCAGCAAACTCTACAAGTTAATTTAGTTGCGGTTGCCGATTTGTGCCGGGAAGCAATTCTGCATTTTAAAACTCGCAATGGTGGTACGATTATTAATATAGCAAGTCGCGCTGCTTTTCGCGGCGATGACCCGAATTATCTGCACTACGCTGCATCAAAAGGTGCGATCGTTTCTTTGACTCGCAGTATTGCTAGAGGATTCGCTGCTGATAATATTTTGGCTTTTACTGTGGCGCCGGGATTTGTGAGTACGGAAATGTCGGATAAGTTTATTCGGGAGTGCGGTGAAGCACAAATTGTGCGCGATATCCCGATCGGCAAAATCGCCCCTCCTCAAGATGTTGCCAACGTAATCGCCTTTCTAGCATCGGGTTTGGCTGCCCACGCTACCGGAACCACGATCGACATTAACGGAGCCTCTTACGTGCATTAACAGTTGTAGGGGCGGTGCCCCCGTGCCCGCCCTCTTCGTTGACAGTTGATAATGTTGCTCTACTATAAAATAGCTCTAAAGACTCACCTTAACAGCTTTTAAGAATAACTAATTTATCACTTTAGCCAGATGCTCAAAAAACGAGAGGTGATTTATGTTTAGATAAAAAGATAGCTTAAGGGAAACTGATTATGACAGCAGATAACGGAGCCAAAAGCAAACGAGTTGCCATACTAATCGAAAATGGAGTTGAAGATTCAGAATTTCTGGTTCCTTACAACGCCTTAAAACAAGCAGGATTTGACGTAGTTGTCCTCGGTTCGCGGACAAACGAAAAGTATGCAGGAAAAAATGGTAAAGTCGCCCAGCAAGCTGACGGAACTACCACTGAATCATTAGCAGAAGAATTCGATGCAGTCGTAATTCCCGGCGGTATGGCTCCCGATACTATGCGGACAAATCCCAATACAGTGCGGTTTGTCAAAGAAGCGATGGAACAAGGAAAAATAGTCGCTGCTGTTTGTCACGGCCCGCAACTTTTGATTGAAGCCGACGCGCTCAAAGGCAAAAATGCGACTGGTTTCTTGGCAATTAAAACAGACATGATTAATGCCGGAGCTAACTACATCAACGAACCTTTAGTAGTTGACGGTAACTTGATTACTTCCCGCCAACCGGGAGATTTAGGAATATTTACTACCGCTATTCTAGCGCGCCTCGGTTACGGCGGTAAAGCAGTCGGCTTACCCGAAGAAACTGACACGAATGCAGAATGGTGGAAACTAGCTAATGGTTGGGGCGGCTCGACACAAGCGGACATTGTGAAAGGTTTGAATACCGCCCTCGCAGGGGAACGCTATGCTTGCGAAGCGTTTCAGAATTATGCGGAAAAAACCGGAGATGCCGATTTGCGATCGCTCCTGGCGGACACGATTCAAAATAAACAGAAACACATCCTCGCTCTCGAAAACCGCCTCAACGATTTCGGCGAAAAACCGTCAATTCCCGCCCAAATTGCTGACAAATACGCTAAATTAAAAGCCTCAATGCAAGGAACCGATGAAACCTTCTTGCTGCGGAGCACTCTCGGCGATTTGCAAACAGGTGTTGTCGATATCAACAACCTGCGAGCGAAGTTCACCGATCCGGTATCAACTGCCATTTTTACAGAGATAGAAGCAGATTTGTCCAAGTGCGAGCAAGTCGTGGCTAAACTCTTCCGCGCCCGCGCAGCTTCCCAAGAAATTAAAGCGCCAAAACCTTCGACTAGCCCCGCTGTCAAGATTTAAACAGTTGACAGTTGACAGTTGACAGTTGACAGTTGACTGTTTGAGAGCTACCTCTACCCTTAAGTCAGAGGATTGGAGTAACGAATAGTCCGATCGTAATTTCTCCCTTAAAGACTTGGGGCTTTCAACCAATTCTTTCTGGTAACCTGCACCCGGATTAACAAGTTTGTAGTTGCGCCCAGGGGTGAAAACCCCCACCTAGGGCGCAACTACAAATTTGCTATGCAATTATAAAATCTACGCCTTTGCGGTAAAATAAAGCCCAAGCTGAAAAAGCAGAAGTTCAAATAATTGCAGGGTTGAGGATTTTATTTAATGGGTGCTATTTTTGTTTCAGCCGGACACGGCGGGTTTGAAGGCGGCGTGCGCGATTCTGGGGCGATCGCATTTGGTACAACCGAAGCACAGGAAATGATCCTAACTCGGGATTTAGTAGTAGCCGAATTGCAGAAGCGAGGCATCACAACTTTCTCTGTGCCCGACACTCTAAGTTTAGTAGAAACTATCGCTTGGATAAACAACCGCTGCCAGCCGGGAGATGTAGCATTAGAAATGCACGCTGATGCTTTTTCTAATCCTCAAGTTCGGGGTGCTAGCGCATTTTATATTGGTAGCAACCCCACCAGAAAAGCTGATGCGGATTTGCTGTTAAATGGCTATTTACGTCGGTGTCCAGAAGTACCGAATCGCGGTGCTAAACCAGATACTGAAGCAGGTGTTGGCAGCCTTGGATTTTGCCGCCGCATCAACATTCCTTCGATTTTAATTGAACTCGGTTTTATAACCAGCCCTGACGATTTGAAGGTATTTCAAAATCGCCGCCGTGATGTCGCCCTCGGACTCGCTGACGGACTTGAAGCTTGGTTAAACAATACTCCTTTAAAACCCTTACCGACACCGACACCGACACCGACACCGACACCGACACCGACACCGACACCAAAACCTACAGTTTATCCTTTAATTAATATCCAAATCAACGGTGCGCCCCACGAAGACAAAGGCATTTTGGTCAATGGAAATGCTTTTGTTCCTTCCGAAGTTCTAGACGCTCTCAATGTTAAACCAGAGGCAGCCGATCGCCGAATCACGTACAATGGAGTAGTATTCGTGCGGGCTGTCGATTTGCGCGATAACGACATTTCCGTCACTTGGGATCAGGCAACCACATCAGTCTCCCTGCGATCGCGCCGGGATATCCTCTCCGGCGTAGGAAAAATCATGGGACGCGGTTTAACTACCGCCCAACAAATCACAGTATTTCTCACCAAAACAAACAGCAAAGCCCTGGTAATATTTCCCAACCTACCTCAAATTTACGTTCAAGAAGCAGCCGCAGAAGGCGTCAACCACGACGTAGCTTTTTGCCAAATGTGTTTAGAAACAAACTATCTCAACTTTGGCGGTGCAGTCAAACCAGAACAATTCAACTTTGCCGACATGGGAATTGTCAGCCCCACAAATTCCGGCATTTCCTTTCCCGATGCCAGAACAGGAATTAGAGCGCAAATTCAGCACTTAAAAGCTTACGCCAGTAACGAACCAATCAACCAACCTTTAGTTAAAGAAAACGTGCGTTTTCGTTTTGTCAAGCGCGGCGTAGCCCCCACCGTCAACGAACTTGCAGGCCGATGGAATTCCGATCCTTTATACGGACAAAAAATCATCAATATCATCCGGCTGCTGTACGAAAATGCCAGTTTGCTGTAGTCAGTTGACAGTTGACAGTTGACAGTTGACAGTTGCTATAGCAATTATAGTTGTATTAGTTATTAGTTATTAGTTATTTGTGACTTGCTACTAATAACTAATAACTAATAACTAATAACCGCTCCCCAATGCCCCATTCCCAATGCCCAATGCCCCATTCCCAATTCCCAATTCCCGATTATAAATACAACTATGGTTTCCAGCACTAATCGCTTTTCTGACATTCAAAATCATTGGGCAAAAATATTCATTGACGGCTTAGTAGAAAGAGCCGTAATCAGCGGTTTTCCCGATCGCACTTTTCGCCCCAACAGCAACCTCACCCGCGCCCAATTCGCCTCCATAGTCAGCAAAGCCTTTCCCGTACCCGACAAACGGCCCTACATACCCTTTATCGACGTTCCCGCCACCCACTGGGCCGCCACAGCCATTCAAGCAGCATATAAAAGAGGATTTATCTCCGGCTATCCCGACAACCTGTTTAAACCCGAAAGCCTGATTACCAGGGCCGAGGCATTAGTTGCCTTAGTCAGCGGCATATTTGGGTCAAACGCTGCACCGACAACCAATCTGGTTCTATCAAACATCTACCAAGACAGTACAGAAATTCCTAATTATGCCAAAAAGGCGATCGTCATAGCCACCCAATCCGAAATAGTCGTCAACGCCCCCAATTTAAACCTATTAAATCCCGCCGGAAACGCCACCAGAGCCGATGTAGTCGCCTGGGTTTATCAAGCATTAGTATATCTCAAAAGAGCACCACAAATATACAATCAATATATTATAGTTCTCAGCAAAGTTCCCAGACCCCAAGTTTACGTAAACCACCAGCGAGAATTTCGCGGAGTTTGGATAACATCCGTGTGGAATATTGACTGGCCGTTCAGCAACAAACTCTCCACAGAACAGCAAAAAGCCGAACTCCTGAAAATCCTGGACAGGCTGCAAGAAATGAATTTCAATGCAATTATCCTCCAAATTAGAGCTGCGGGCGACGCCCTTTACGCCTCAGAATTAGAACCTTGGAGTGCGTGGCTGACAGGAACCCAAGGAAAGCCACCGCAACCTTACTATGACCCTTTAACATTTGCCGTTACAGAAAGCCACAAACGCAACATCGAAGTTCACGCTTGGTTCAATCCGTACCGCGCCAAAGTTTCCAGCCAAACCCCTCCCAACGTCCGCCCGCACATCTCAGTTACCAATCCCGAATGCGTTTATCCGTGGGGCGACGACTTGTGGATGGATCCGGGAATTGATTTAGTTTTAGACAAGACTTACAACGTAATTTTAGACGTAGTTAAGCGCTACGATATAGACGGCGTTCACTTCGACGATTATTTCTATCCCTATCCCATTGACGGCAAAGAATTTCCCGACAGCAAGATTTACAATAGTTATATTTCCAGAGGCGGCAAAATGAGTTTAGGAGACTGGCGTCGCGAAAATGTCAACAAATTAGTTAGAAGACTCGGACAAGGAATTAAAACAGTCAAACCCAACGTAAAATTTGGCATCAGTCCCTTCGGCATTTATCGGCCCGGACAACCACCGCAAAGTCGCGGTTTAGACGCCTACGAAACACTCTATGCCGATGCCAAAAAATGGTTAGAATCAGGTTGGGTAGATTATCTCAATCCTCAACTTTACTGGCGCATCGATCAAACAGCTCAAAGCTATCCAATGTTGCTGGAATGGTGGTTACAAAACAACCCCCTAAACCGACATATTTACGTAGGAAATAACCTCGGGAAGCTCGACGGCAATAAGTGGACGGTGCAGGAAATCAACAATCAAATTGAGATTACACGCAACTCTAGAGACAGCTTAGCTTTAGGCAACGTTTTCTTCAGCATGAAAGCATTTAGTGAAAACCGCCAGCAAATCTACGATAATTTCAAATCGACAACATACACGCAACCCGCACTCGTTCCCACTATGCCTTGGCAAAATGGAAAGCCGCCGGCCCCTCCAGTATCAGTGGTAGTACAAAAAGCGGGAAATAACAATGTTTTGCAGTGGAAAAATTCGGCCGATAAAAACATCCGTTCTTGGACGCTTTATCAAAAGAATGGCAATAGCTGGAAGCTAATCAAAATTATCAATGCAGACACCGTACAAGTAACGGTAGGAACTGGAATTTATGCTTTGTGTGCGGTAAGCATAATGGCCGTAGAAAGTGTTGGAGTTTTTATCGAAATCTGAGGATAAAAAATAAGATATTAGGAGATTGTAAAATGCAAAATCTGCAACTTCCCGAACAAAGACGAAAATTATCTACAGTGTATTCCATGTATATGTGGTGCATACGATCGCGGGCAATATCTCGTGTAAGGTGCGTCGCCACCTGTAAATCTGCAAGTTTTATCTAAGGTATAGGAAGCGACGCACCCTACAAATTGTATTTCATGAACCTGGAATATGCTGTATTACTTTGACAAAAACCGCAGCAACTCCTGATTAAATTGGTCTGGCGCTTCATGGTGAGGCATATGACCAATGCCTGAAAGCTCTACTAAAGTGCTGCGAGAAATCGCTTTTGCTGCAAAGCGACCAAGTTCAGAAAAATTTCCCATTGTAGCAGCCACATCCGGGCTAACGTAGGCGCGCCCTAATGCAATTCTGTCTTCCAAACCAATAATCAATAGTGTCGGTTGAGTCAGCGCAGACAACTCGTAGCGAATCGGTTCTCGGTAAATCATCTGCCAAGTTCGCGCCATTACCCGCGTCCAACGGCTGTATTCGGCACTTTGACTGAGGCGAATGCGAGTTTCAACAAAGGGCAAATCGCGTTCAGGAACCCAGGTTTTGACAAAGTTTCGGAGAAATCGCTCGATCGCCCCTGGATCGCTCAAAGACTCATCTTGCTGCAATTGTTCGATCGTTTGAGGCGGCACTTTCAAGCGATAATCTTCCAATCCAACGGGTGTTTCCAATACCACTCGCTGAATGCGGTTTGGATAAAGCCGCGCTAACCGCACCGCCAACATTCCACCCATCGAGTGCCCCAAAACATCGACAGTTTGAATATTCAGCGCATCCAGAAGCTGCACGGTATTCATGGCCAGCATATCGAAGCTGTAATCAACATCCGGCTTGCTAGATTTGCCAAATCCAACTTGATCGGGGACGATCGCGCGATAACCTGCGGTAGTAAGTGCTTGAATCGTCGGTTGCCAATAGTTACCGGAAAAGTTCCGCCCGTGAAGCAACAAAACCGTTCGTCCGTTAGCGCGATTGTTAGGCTGGATATCCATGTATCCCATGCGGACAGGCTGCCCTTCGATTGTTAAATTCAAAAACTGAACCGGATGAGGATAGGGCAATCCTTCGAGGGCAATTCCGAGGGGATTGTTGGCGGAAACAGTGGGCGATCGGGCGATCGCCGGAGACGGTTGAATTGCCCAGAAAGCCGTACCGAACGAACCGATACAGACCAAGATACCCAGAAATAAGCCAGCGAAAAACAGCGATTTGTTTCGTGATATTTTTTGTTTTACGGTCAGCATACTGCTTGCCTTTTGTTGCAATTTACCGTCTCGACATCGGAGCAATTCGTTGGTTGTGTTCCAGATTTCTCTCATCATCAAACAGCTATTTTCTATCGTCCGGGCTGCCCTTTCGTACCTGTCCAAACGCGGAAGATTTGATAAGGCGGCGTTCCTGCATCGGTGGGTTTACCCGTAAAAATCGAAGCGCGATGGAGTTGATTGATGTTGATGTAGAGCCAAGAATCTGCACCAAAGCGTACATTGTCCGCAAAGAGAAAGCGTTTATCTTGCACGAGGCGTGTTAATTTGCCGTCTTTGCTGAGAACATCGATCGCATCTTCTGGCAAATTCGTGATGAAATGATTGCCCTCTGCATCGGTGCTGATGCCATCGGAAATCGGCTTATTTCCGACTAATTTAACCGATCGAGCCAGTTGCTGGGATGAGGCTTGTTCCCGGAGTAACTTAGCTGGGACGCTGTACCATTTAGTACCCGTCATTGCGCCATAAAATACGGTTTCGCGATCGGCAGAAAGAGTAATCGGATTCACTGCAATCCGTGCCGGATTCTGCGATCCATCGGGACGGCGGAAGGACAGTTTTTTGCCTTCCACAACCATGTCAATATTCTCAGCCTGAAGGGACGGATGTCCCTCCCAGCGCCAAGTGCGGCGATTTTTCGTGTCAACGACTAAAATGCCTGCTCGATCGCCACTGTCGGCAATATAGACAAAGCCTCGCTCTGTATCCACAGCCAGATCCTGCAAAATTTGACCATTCGGAGCCGCCGATGAGTCAAGATCCAGGCGGAAGGCGAGTTTACCCGTGTTGATGTCAAAAGCCACCAGCTTCGGCTGTGCTGCGGGCTGGTTGTTGGGCATCCAATTGCCGTGATCGATGACCCAGAGGCGGTCTTGATTGTCGATCGCCACTCCGTGCGCTGTATTCAACACATCCTTACCGCTACCTGGCGCAGCATTCCAAGCCGCATCGGGAAAAGGTTTCCATTTGTTCTCCCCAGGAAAGATTTCAATTAATTGAGCAGTCCCGCGGCGCATTCCGTGGACGCTGGCAAAGATGCGTCCCGTGCGAGACACCGTAATATTGCCTGGAGTAATGTTCAGATTCGCCACGAGTTCCAGTTGACCAACTTTGGGTGCAGTGGCAGAGTCGCGAGTATCTGCTATTTGAGTAGCCTGAGTTTGGGATGTGTCGGCTGGTGGCACAGGATTGGTGGTGGCGGAAGTACAGGCGATCGCAGTCAGAGTAAGCGCGAACAACGCGATCGGCATTAACTTTGATGTCCGTTTCATTGTGAGATGCTCCAATCTACCGAAAAACTGTGGGTGGATTCAGGTTTGAGACGAGTCGCCAAAGGCTTGTCCTAACCTGCTTACATTTAAATTAGACCAGTCTATTCTAATTGTCAATACTTGGGACTCTGACCCACCGGTGACTCAGCCCTCGACTTCGATCGTTCTTTGAAAGTATTTTTTTTGACACTTGACAGCCAGAGAAATGTAGGTTATTATGCCTTCATTGCTAGATTCCAGTAGTAAATCCACACACACTAAAATAAACTTGTCGTGTTAGTTACTACCCAAATCAACAGCACCAGTACCTAGAAAATTAAATACTTTAAAGTAGTGTTTTAGCAGTTCAATCATTTAGCCATGCGACCGCCTCGCTAAATGGCTGAAACACCTATTCTCTCGTCGAGGCGGTCGCTTACTTATCCAGTAAGGGTTTCAGCGATTTTTGACAGTTGATTTTCGGCTCTAAGTGAGCTCAGCATAAGAGGCGGTCGCAAACGGCTTTTAGAACCTTTACTGGGCATGGCTTCCACAACGAGGGGTCGCAATTCACTTTTCCCCGCAAGGGGATTGAAACTACTCACAATCGGTATTTGATGACCACTTTCGTGTCGCAATTCACTTTTCCCCGCAAGGGGATTGAAACTACTAAAAGGATGATTAGTTGATAAACTTTCATGAGTCGCAATTCACTTTTCCCCGCAAGGGGATTGAAACTTAACTTTTGTACCCTCACAATTATCTTGTACTAAAAGTCGCAATTCACTTTTCCCCGCAAGGGGATTGAAACCTCCCTTGAAGAAGTAGAAAAAAAGGAATATTTGCGTCGCAATTCACTTTTCCCCGCAAGGGGATTGAAACTTTAAGGGAAACATTGCAAAACCATGCCTCTAGAGTCGCAATTCACTTTTCCCCGCAAGGGGATTGAAACTTATATACCCTCTTGTTAACCCGGCGTTCGGTAGTAAGTCGCAATTCACTTTTCCCCGCAAGGGGATTGAAACGCAAAGATCGTATGAAATGTTTAGTATATTGATACTGTGTCGCAATTCACTTTTCCCCGCAAGGGGATTGAAACCTTATCGTGGGCGATATAGCCTTTCAGTCTTTCGATTTCATGTCGCAATTCACTTTTCCCCGCAAGGGGATTGAAACTTGAAATGTAAACTTGTTCAGCATCTTCGTCGTATACGGAGTCGCAATTCACTTTTCCCCGCAAGGGGATTGAAACCTGTTGGCTTATATAGTAACCAGAGTTGCTACACTTTAAGAGTCGCAATTCACTTTTCCCCGCAAGGGGATTGAAACTAGAAAACAATACATCTAAAGAGTAATTAATTGTCTCTTGCGGTCGCAATTCACTTTTCCCCGCAAGGGGATTGAAACCCAACAGTCAGGTTATATTCCACATCTAAATTTCTGGTCGCAATTCACTTTTCCCCGCAAGGGGATTGAAACACCAAATACAGACCACTGAGATTCTTTTTCTGCTCTTACCGCATTGATTATTGAGTCGCAATTCACTTTTCCCCGCAAGGGGATTGAAACATTAGATCTTTGATTTGGTCTAAAATTATTTATTGTCGCAATTCACTTTTCCCCGCAAGGGGATTGAAACCTAATTAATCAACTATGGAATCGCTGCAGGAGTCGGGTCGCAATTCACTTTTCCCCGCAAGGGGATTGAAACTCTACAGCAATTGCTTTACTCATATCTTACCTCTATTTGAGTCGCAATTCACTTTTCCCCGCAAGGGGATTGAAACTCTACGATCGCCATTCCTAACGTCTAATACGCCGTGTCGCAATTCACTTTTCCCCGCAAGGGGATTGAAACTGATATTTTTGGGCCCAGCCATCCTTGTATATTGTCGCAATTCACTTTTCCCCGCAAGGGGATTGAAACTTGATATAGTTTAATTGGTTGAGTAACATCTCAAGTCGCAATTCACTTTTCCCCGCAAGGGGATTGAAACCTCGGTAGACTTTAAGCAGTGGGAACTCTTGATTAGCGTCGCAATTCACTTTTCCCCGCAAGGGGATTGAAACTTAATTCATCAAAGTTGTCATGAATTCTTTTTAAGTCGCAATTCACTTTTCCCCGCAAGGGGATTGAAACTTTCCCAAATATCTTGTGTATCAAATTCACCCTTGATATCGTCGCAATTCACTTTTCCCCGCAAGGGGATTGAAACTCCCGACAGGGAGCGGGTGTACTTCATAAATGTGGAATCTACTTTATGTTCCAAAACTTGCGGACAAGTTAAATTGAGACAAATCCAACTCGTCCGCCACTTTTTAAGCTACTTTAAAATCATCCCAAACATAAACTGAATGTAGTTCTTCAAAGGAGCATCACTTTTGCTCACTTTCATTTGCAACAAAGCACCTTCCCAACTATTTAAACAAAACTCTGCTAAGTCTTGAGCCTTTTGCTTTTTGGAGATTTCACCCGCAGTTTGGGCAGCTTCAATGCACTCAGCAAACTGATCTCGCCAACGATCCGTAGCTTCTTGCAACCGCAGGCGAAAGCGATCGTTTTGGTCAGCCATTTCTTGGCTAAGATTGCCAAACAAACAGCCTTCCCGGTATTGCAGAGTTTCAAATTCCTCTAACTTAAAAGTAAAGTAACGCTTCAGCCGATTCAGAGGAGTGAGACTGGTATCGCCTAAATACTGTTCGACAATGCGATCGTGCATTTGGGAATCGTACTCGATAATCGCCAAACCGAATTCTTCTTTGCTACTGAAGAAGTGATAGAAAGAACCTTTCGGAACCCCTACCGCTTGCAAAACTTCCTGAATTCCGGCGTGGTTGTATCCTTTTTCCACAATAATTCGTCGCCCTGCTTTAATCAGAGCAAGTTTCGTATCTTCTTTGATTGCAACTTTTCCAGCCATTAACAATATTAGTAAACCAGTCGTCTTAATCAGCTCTCTGAGATTAGCCTAATCTCTGTCATTTTGTCAAGAAGCAAAAGCTTTAGTGCTGGTACAAAAAACACAATAATTCCGGTATCTAAGATAGTGAGCCAATTTTCCCGACAAATCCCCTAAAGTTTCCCAAATAATTTACGGCAATCCTGACAACAGATAAACAGTTGACTAATATTATCATGTCCGAGCGAATGACCACAATAAGATTCGTTTGTAGTGAGGACTTTAGTCCTTCGATTATAAGGACTAAAGTCCTCACTACGAACCTTTTTTATGATGGTAATCGATCGAACATGATATAACTAATGACTAATGACTGATGATTGATCACTAATAAATTCTTCCTTCCGACAGAAGACTTTTTGTCTGCAAAAACGCTATCCTATTCCCAATATTTTGACGTTGAGAATAAAAAAACTATGGTTCCCTTACGCGATGACAATCCCACCAGTATCACTCCCTACGTTACCTTCGGGCTGATTGCTGCCAACGTATTAGTATTTTTGTACGAACTCAGTTTGGGCGATCGCCAATTAACGCAATTTTTCTACTCTTGGGCGGTAGTTCCTTGCCAGTTAAGCAATATGTGTCGGGTGTCTCTGCCAGTTTCGCCATTTCCCGAATGGACGACGCTAATTAGCTCGCAATTCCTGCACGCAGGCTTTCTCCACATTGCCGGAAATATGTTATTTTTGTGGATTTTTGGTAACAACGTAGAAGACCGTTTAGGTCACGTAAAATATTTAATATTTTACCTTAGTTGCGGTGTTTTAGCATCACTAACTCAGTGGTATTTTTCCTCATCATCGGCTATTCCGTCCCTAGGTGCTAGCGGCGCGATCGCAGGCGTGATGGGCGCATACATTCTCAGATATCCCCAAGCCAAAGTTCTTACTTTACTACCTTTGGGCATTTTTATTACTACAGTCAGAGTTCCCGCTTTCTTCTTTCTCGGATTTTGGTTTGCACAGCAAGCATTGAGCGGTTTGGCTTCCTTGAATGCGCCGGCAAGTGTGGGCATGGAATCCGGGGGAGTTGCCTATTGGGCCCACGCCGGCGGCTTTGTTTTTGGCGCGATTCTCGGCCCTTTGTTGGGACTTTTTTCTGAGGAAAATCAGATTTAGATAAGACGGCGGTTGAAACCGCGTCTACACAAACAAAGTCCGCCTCCGCGGACTGAAGAAAATAACATAATTTCAACAGCCCGCTGTTCTGGTCTTCAACCCGCGGAGGCGGGTTTTGTTTGTATAGGCGCGGTTTCAACCGCCCAGTCTTCTGCGCTTTTTTGCGATCTATTCCTAGATAAACGTGAAGTCAAATCCTGAAAGAGAAGTAACTCCTGTTACACCATTTAACTTCGCCAAAATGCGAGAATCGTTGCCGGCGAGGTTGTTGCCATTGCCGTCATAAATGATGTATGTATTGCCGCCGGAATCGTAGGCAAACAAGAATGCACTTCCTCCTAGAATATTTGCAGAAACAGTTGTCTGCACGTTCAGTAGAACTAGAGTGCCACTATTGAGATTTGGGAATCCGGGGGCAAAGTTAAACTGATCGGCGATCGGCACACCGAGACCGGTAAAATCAGTAATCACATCGTATCCGCCCGCGGCGATCGCAGCATTGATGGCCGCCGAAGAAGCTGCATCAAAGGCTATGCCACCATCCGCAGGACTGGTATAGCGGAATTGATTGCTGCCGCCGCCGCCCGTTACGGTATCTGCACCCAGGCCGCCTACGAGCACGTCGTTATCCAAGCCGCCGTTTATCGTATCGTTGCCGCCTTGGCCGTCAACAGTATCTGCCCCTGCAAAACCGTTCAAATTGTCCGGTAAAGAGCCACCAACCAACCTGTTAGGCCCGCTATCCGCCGGCAAGATTGAAACGGCGATCGTACCTGTGCCCGGAATTGTCCCGAATCCGTCGCTGACGCTGTAGGTAAAAGTAGTTGTACCCGCTACGTTGCCGGGGATGAACTGCACCTGAGTTCCGAGATTCACAGCTATGCCCAGTTTTGGCGTGCCGACATTGATAATGCTGAGTGGCCCTTTTTGTGGGCTGGAATCGTTGGCGAGTACGTCGATGAACGTCGGTAGCAGATTATTCGTATTCGTAAATACGATGCCATCATCGCCAAGCACCGGCGGCAGGCTAGTCGGAAGGGTTGACGATGTATTGAAAGAGTTGATGTTAATCGCGACTGAGGCTGCTGCGGTGCCACCTTGATCGTCCGCTACGCTGTAGCTGAAGGAACCGGCTGACCCGATTACATCAGTTTTAGGTTGGAATTGCAGGCCGAGTAATTCCTGAACTGTTAATTTTTGGTTCAGGGCGATCGGAGTTGTACCGACAAGCACTTGACCGAAATTCGGATTGGGCACTCCGATTACTCCGATCGACAATGGCTGGCCCTCTGGATCCGTGGGCTGGGAAATGCTGAGAGACAGGGGCGAATTTTGCAAAGCTGTCAGCGTTTTACCAGTTTCGACGATCGGCAGTTCGTTAGGAGTTGGAGTGGTAAAACTCGGCGGAACTGGCCCCCCACCAAAAGGCGGAGGAGTTGGGGTTGTCGCAGTTGGAGTCGGGACTATAGAAGGACTCGGACTCGGAGTTGTCCCCGGTGATGGACTCGGACTCGGAATCTGTGTCGGCAATGTCCCCGGTGATGGAGTTGGACTCGGAGTTGTCCCCGGTGATGGAGTTGGACTCGGAGTTGGAGTCGTCGGAGTTGGAGTCGTCGGAGTTGGAGTCGTCGGAGTTGGAGTCGTCGGAGTCGGAGTCGTCGGAGTTGGAGTCGTCGGAGTCGGAGTCGTCGGAGTTGGAGTCGTCGGAGTTGGAGTCGGTGGCGGTGTCGTAACAGGTTTTGTCCCCGTTGAGGGTGTGGGAGAAGCACTTGTCCCCGTTGGTGTTGGAGAAGGACTTGTCCCCGTCGGTGTCGGAGAAGGACTTGTCCCCGTCGGTGTCGGAGAAGGACTTGTCCCCGTCGGCGTTGGAGAAGGACTTGTCCCCCTCGGTGTTGGAGAAACACTTGTTCCCTGAATAGTAAAGGGATTATCTTCTACGCGCGGTATTCGAGCCGTAGTGAACCTAGATTCATCTAGCGAACCAGGTCGCACATCAACCAACACCGCCAAAAATTCGCCAGTTTGCTTGTCCTGAATAATCGTGTTGCTAGAATTCGAGCCTTGACCCTGGAAGATGTTTAACTGTGTAAAGTTCAGACCTCCAGCCAAGCCGATCGAATCTCCTGGCTTAAAATCTCTGATTAAATCAGCATCACCGATCTCGCGGCCGCCAGTAGTCAGAAACCCGCTACTAGAAACCGACGTACCCACCCTACCGAGAACAAAGATATCCGAACCCTCGCCTCCTGTCAGAGTATCAGACCCGCGATCGCCCGTCAGAATATCATCCCCAGCATCTCCAGACAGAGCATCATTGCCATCTCCTCCAAATAGCAGGTCATCACCCTCGCCACCCTCACCAGTATCGTTACCAACACCGCCGCTGATGACATCCCCGCCGTCGGCGCCCAAAAGAATATCATTGCCCGCAGCGCCTATCAGGCAGTCATTGCCCGTGTCGCCAAAAACAGTGTCACTGCCCTTGTCGCCAAAAATCAGATCGTCTTCGGCACCTCCGCGCAGACAGTCATTGCCTTTACCGCCATACAGCGTATCGTTGCCTTCAGAGCCCAAGACAACATCGTTCCCCTGGTCGCCAAAAACAGTATCGTTGCCCTGGTCGCCAGAAACCAAGTCATCGCCTTTGCCGCCCCGCACGCTGTCATTACTGCGCCCGCCTTCAACGATATCTTTACCAGCGCCACCATTGAGATAATCGTTACCGTCTTCGCCCCTGATGATATCGTCCCCGTCCCGACCCAGAACCGTGTCGTCCCCGTCGCGCGCGGAAATCGTGTCGTTGAACAAGCTGCCGATTAAATAGTTATTCCCGTCATTGGCGACAACTACACCATCGACAAACAGCGGCTGTGGGGGAGGCGTGGGTACAGTCGGAGTTGGTCGAGGCACCGGTACGATCGAAATCCCCGGGCCTGTCCCCATCGTTGTCGGGGAAGTCCCCGTTGTTGTACTTGGAGAAGTCCCCGTCGTTGTGGTTGGAGAAGTCCCCGTCCCACTCATTATTGGAGAAGTCCCCGTCCCACTCATTATCGGAGAAGTCCTCGTTCCCGTTGTGGTTGGAGAAGTCCCCGTTGTTGTACTTGGAGAAGTCCCCGTCCCCGACGACGGCGTAGGAGAAGTCCCCGGCGACGGCGTAGGAGTGGTCTCCGGTATGATAATTACTGGTACTGCACTGGGCATTTTTCGGACTCCTTGCGACGCTACTCAAAAACGATTAGATAAACTTAAAGTCAGAGGCAGTAATGACGGTGCTAAGAGCTCCCGGCACTGTAGGAATAGAATTCAACACTGCCAAATCGAAAGCTGGAAGACTGTCGTCTGCCACATTCGGGTCAAAGCCGAGAACATACTGGTTAAAAGTATTGTTCAGGTACACGAAGAAAGCTCCTGTTTTGCTCGAACCGTTTTGATTCTTCAACACTGCATTGATTGCTTGAGCGTTGTCAAATTTAGATTCAAACAAAATCACTTCTTGCTTGCTGATGTTGTCGCCGCCACTGCCGATATTCCTGACGATAAAACTGGTGAAATCGTTAGTAGTTCCCGAGTTGGTTAAACCTGCGAAATTTGACGACCTGAACAAGAATCTGTCGGTACCGGTGCCGTTAGCATTAAAGTCAGTAATGATATCTACACCTTCACTCGGAGTTTCGTAGTAGAAGAAATCATTACCAGCATCGCCGGTGAGCAAGTCAGAACCGTTCCCGCCGCCCAAAATATCATTGCCCGCACCGCCGGAAAGCGAGTCATTGTCATCGCCACCCAATACCAAGTCGTTGCCGAAGGCGCCGCTGAGACAGTCGCTACCGGCGCCGCCGTCTACAGTGTCGTCGCCCGCTTCGCCCAACAGGGAGTCGCCGCCGCCCTCGCCTAATATGTAGTCGTTGCCCGCACCTCCGAGTCCGGTGTCGCTGCCTTCTCCACCTAAAATGGTGTCTTCGCTATCGCCGCCGGAGATCGAATCGTTATTGATACCGCCATCGAGCAAGTCTCTGCCGATGCTGCCATCGAGGATGTCGTCGCCGGCACCGCCCTCGATCGAGTCGTCACCAATTCCACCCAATAATGTGTCGGTGCCGCTGCCTCCAAGTATCGAGTCCTCGCCGGCTTCTCCCAATATCGAATCATTCCCAGCGCCGCCGTCAATGGTGTCGCCGTTGTCACCGCCCGAGATGATGTCATTGTCATTGCCGCCGAACATCAGGTCGTTGCCCAGTCCGCCGGTTAGCGAATCTATGCCGTCTTCGCCATTGACGGTGTCGTTGCCCAGTCCGCCGTCGAGGTTGTCGTTGCCGATCGAGCCCAGCAGCGAGTCATTGCCTGCATCACCGAATGCAAAGTCGTCGCCGCCCCTGCCGTCGATGATGTCGTCCCCGGCACCGCCTGAGATGGTATCGTTGCCTGCCCCGCCGATGATGTAGTCGCTGAGGTTGCTGCCTGTAAAGCTGCTGGCAGGAAGTGCGGTGCGATCGACAATATTATCTACCACCGTAATGCTGAACGATGCCGGCCCGATCTTTGAAGACCCGTCGGAGGCTGTAAAGGTGAAACTGTCGCTGCCACCTCCTGCTAGCAAGTTGTATTTGACGATGTTGTTGTTGACATCGTCTTGGCTAAATTTGCCGCCCACGTTGAGAAATGTGGTACCCCTTTGCACAAAACCTCTGGTAGCGTCGGGGGCTTTAGTAATCGTGTAAACAATTTCCGATGGAGGGTTGTCGGGATCTGTCACCAACAAATCGGCGGCGGTGATTGTCTGAGTCGGAGCACTTTTGGCAACTACCACACCGTCGTTAATAACTAGCTGTGGAGGGTTGCTGACGTTGATAGTTACTGTCGCTTGAGCCGTGCCGCGGTTGCCGTCTGAGATCGAGTAGCTGAAGCTGTCAGAACCAGAGAAGCCAGCATTTGGGGTGTATTTGAAGTCGCCACCGCCCAAGGGAGTCAGAGTTCCTTTGGCTGTTGGGGTAAAAGTCGTAACCGTCAAAGGGTTCTTGTCTGCATCGGTATCGTTCAACAGAACGTTGAAACTCAGAGTTTGACCTGAAACCGTAGTGAAGTTGTCGTTAACTGCGACTGGAAGCTGATTGACAGGTGTCGGACTCGGACTTCCTGTCGGCGTCGGACTTGCTGTTGGTGTCGGGCTTCCTGTCGGCGTCGGCGTTGGACTCGGACTTGCCGTCGGCGTGGGGAAGATTGGCCTCGGACTCGGCGTCGGAGTGTCTGTGGGAGTCGGAGTGTCTGTGGGTGTGGGAGTCGGACTCGGTGTCGGAGTTGGTGTGGGAGTCGGACTTGCCGTCGGTGTGGGAGTCGGCGTCGGACTCGGAGTCGGCGTGGGAGCCGGCAGTGGGGTGGCGCTACCTGGAACTACGGGGGCAATTACAAATGAGCTGCGTCCCAGGGTTCTGCTGTCTACTCCGGGCAATACTGCTAAAAAGTCGCCGCTGACGCCGTTGCGAATAATGGTGCTGCCGGCTTTGCTGTCGGTGCTTTGGAAGATTACCAAATCTTCAAACTTGAGGTCGCCGCTCAGCCCGATCGCATCTTCACCTTGGCGAAAGTCTGTGAAAATATCAGCATCGGCGATATCCGGGCCGCCTGTGGTGAGAAATGCTGGGTTAGTGCCGTTGCTGCTGCTGCCACCGGGGGTACTGAAGGTACCGATCACGAAGACATCTCTGCCTTCGCCTCCTGCTACTATGTCTTTGCCTGCTTCGCCCCAAAGAATATCGTTGCCAGCACCACCGTCCACGATATCGTCCCCAGCACCGCCGAACACGATATCGTCGCCGTCACCTGCAAAAATTGTGTCCGCGCCGCCATTGCCGTAGAGCCAGTCGCCTCCTTCGTTGCCAAATAGCAAGTCTTCGCCTTCGCCACCGAAGAGCGAGTCATTACCTTGATCGCCCCAGAGAACGTCATCGCCGCGATCGCCCAAAAAGCTGTCGTCGCCCAACCCACCGCGCAAGCTGTCGGTGCCTTTGCCGCCGTAGGCTGTATCTTTGCCTTCACCTCCAATTACCGTATCGTTGCCGTCATTGCCGTACAACAAATCGGGGTTATTTCCCCCGTCGAGGGAATCGCCCCCTTTGCCTCCGTACAAGGTATCGAGTCCTGAACCGCCGTCGAGCACGTCGTTGCCGGGGCCGCCAAACAATACGTCCTCATCATCGTTACCAAATAGTAAATCGTCGCCGGCCGATCCTTGCAGGTTGTCATTGCCTTGCAGCCCGGAAATCACGTCGGGGCCGGGACTCCCAACTAACGAGTCGTTGGTTTCTGTTCCCCGAAGTACGCCCCCAATGATTGAGGGTACGGTACCTTTTCCTCCGCCCAATGTGTCGTCTATGCCGCCAAATGTGTCGTCAGAGGGAGTTGGCGTCCGGGTTGGTGTCGGCGACGTTGGCGTTGGCGTCGTTGGCGTTGGCGTCGTTGGCGTTGGCGTCGTTGGTGTTGGCGTCGTTGGCGTTGGCGTCGTTGGCGTTGGCGTTGGCTCAACTATAATAATTGGTACTGCACTGGGCATTATTTTGGCTCCTTATCAACAACGATCCCGATTAACTTTAAGAACTGATTAGTATCAGCTTGTTGCCACAAATCTGGCTTAAAATTGATTAATAATCTCGCTCATTTCTAGCATACTAAATCAAAATTGCAAGGGCTATAGATATTTTTTAACTCTGATATATTTCGAGCTAAAAATATTAATGATTGCACGTTTTGATACCTGTTTTGGGTACACTTTTATCTCCCCCAATTTCCCTCGAATCTAGAAGTCAGGCTGCGAGTAAAGCCCGAGTATCTATCCAGAGGTAGAAAAAATGAAAATCTTGGCATTCATAATTTTCTTTCCTCCTGCTTGTTGCCCAATGGCTTAGGGTGACTGTTGACCGAAGGACGAGCCCGCCGGGCCCCTGGATGCGAGACACGGGGATAAGTCGGCGGCGGTTTCAACCGCCTAAGCGTATTTGTGATAAAATGGAGCAGTAAGTAAGAATAACCATCTACGTGTTGAGACATCCTAGTTCTGAGAAATCCAGGCAACGGACATATCCGACTTCGCTTCGGAACAGTTAAAGGGCAAATAATGGCAGGTTGTTGAGCGTACCGTATCTTTGGCATTAGTGATGGACTCCGAAAGCATAAAAAAGCTAAAAGTATACGCAAAGCTTGGATTTATTTAAGCTGAGCGGGTAGAGGCGCCTTGATTTCCACGAGTGAAAGTTCGTATCAGGACTCTTCAAGAATCCCCGTCCCTTTAGGGCTGGGGAGTATCAAAAGAAACAGAGCTGTTAATGAGAGGCAGAAGCGGCCCGGTTTGCTCTTGGCCGTTGACGGCTAGTTCGCTGTGGCAAAGGTAAAGCACAGAACAACGACTTAACAAATCTACCAGAATTCGCCGCAGTCGCTGTTGGTCGGCGGCCGTTTCGTCTTCGGTTCCCCAGGGACGCCCCAATTGCGATCGCACAAATAAGGGTGCACCAAACAAAGTCGCCGCACCGCCGCTCAGCCACAGGGGCGAACCGGCATCCAGCCAAAAGTGCCATTTGTGGGCGCGGCGGCTGCTGCGGTACTGGAAGATGTTGGCGAGGGTGACGGCTTGGGCTTCTGGGCCTTGGGAACGGACTGGAAACGGGTTGGCGGTGACGGTTCCTTGGCGCAACAACTGGATGAA
The DNA here is from genome assembly GCF_020883145.1 of Microcoleus sp. CAWBG27. Classification (NCBI taxonomy): domain Bacteria; kingdom Bacillati; phylum Cyanobacteriota; class Cyanophyceae; order Oscillatoriales; family Microcoleaceae; genus Microcoleus; species Microcoleus sp. CAWBG27. Next base: position 11,064 of record NZ_JAHREU010000033.1, on the reverse strand, counting down.
CCGGGCGATTGTTTCTGAGTCGCCCCCGTTTGTGGGTTCTACACGCTGCATTCGCGCGTGTATTTCCCAGTAGTGGGCGGCGGTTTCCATTAACTCTCGGAGGGCTGCTAGCCGATCGAACGGCAGATATCTGTCGTTGATGAGAAATTTCTGGATCGCTCGATCGATCAGCGCAATGGGACTGGGTAACAGCCGCTCCTGTTGTTGCGATCGCTGTTGTTCGATCCACTCTACAATTTGCTCGTAGGCAAAAGCTGCTCTGTGTCCCACTCTGTCCCACCGGGGAAAGGCTGTAATTGCCAGAAGTTGAGGTCGATCGACATCAGGACAAAAACAGTGATCCGCAATTAAACCTGCTCTCACTTGGTCGATCGATTTGAGATTTTGGATTTGAGATTTTAGATGGAAATTGGGGTTATCTTCTGCTGTTTCCGGCAATTCCCGGTGTTTCTGGCTGCCTAAAATTACTAGCATTTCGGCTACGGCGTCTCGATCGACTAAACGGCCTAGTCCAGGATAAACTAACGCTAGCAAAGTCAGCAAAGCTCGAATCTCTGGCGTAGTCGATAGGGGACGCTGATCGTTGAGCGATTCGGCTGCGATACCATCTCGGGCGAGAATTTCGGTTAAACTGTAACGGGCGATCGCATCCATCCCAGGAGCAACTACGGCGATTTCCTGCGCTTCGACAGCTTTTGACTTCACCGCATCCACGATAATTTCGGCGGTTTCTCGCAGCAGTTGCGCCCGGGAAGTGGTTTCGAGCGATCGAACCGAGCCTGGTAAACTCAAGCCTAAAGGATAAAAACCGTCAGAATTTACTGCCAAACTTACGGCCAAATCCCCAATCTCTGAGGATAAACCGGCTTGTGCGTCCAAATTTTCCACCAAGCCGCAGCGGCTTTCGAGTTGGGCGAGGTATTCCGTGTCAGCCCCCAAACCCAAACGCACTCCTCCATCCGGATTGTAGGAAAAGGCCCCCGCTGCGCCAGTGTCGAGCATTCGATCGAACAAATGACGGCTGATGGCTGGATAATCGTCAACATCATCGGCGATGACAGCTTGATATCTAGAAGCCAACTGCTGCTGGTAAGTGACATTTGGCAACAAATAGCGCCAGTAGAGTTCGCAGACAATCCCGTAAGTCAGCAGCCCCCGCGTCAAGCACCATTCCCGCCACCTTTCGAGCAACTCTCCCATGCTAGTCCACAGGCTATTCGAGCCGTCACCAGCGGCAAATCCCTGTTGGAGAATGTGGGGAATTTCTTCTCTGGGCGTACCGCTGACAGCAGCAAGTTGTAATAAGTCTAGAGTTCGACGCACCATGCGATTTGGACTTACCCCTGTTTGTTGCAAAATCCCTTCGTCTAACTCGCGACGCCAGAGTCTGGCTGCAAGTTCCAATTCTGTTTCAGGTTGCAGCCGCAGGGGAAATTGAGCCTTCAAATCCAGCGACTGCAAAAGCAGCGGCCAAAATAGCAATACTTCCTGCTCAAAAAAACCGAATGGTGTTGTGGAGTGAAAGGCATATTTTCCTTCGGTAGCTATGGCGATGCGATCGGCCAATTCCAACCGATTGTCCCCGTTAGCTGCTAAGACTAAAATTGCTGGGGCTGTTTGTCCTGCCCGCCACCGCCCGGAACGCCCGCGGCTTGAAACGTTTGCGGGCAAGGGCTTGACAGTTTTGCTCCACACGCAAAACTGCTCGACTAAGCGAGCTGTTTTGCCACTGCGAGCGCCTCCTACAATCCAAATAGAATCTGCGGAAACGGTTCCTAATTTATCTAAATTTGTTACCATACCATGAATACTTTAATCACTAATATCTGCTACTAACTAATGGACTCCAGCTATGAATACTTCTCTGTGGAACAGGTTTGTAAAATATCTCTACAGCGCTAACCAGTGGTATAGAGAAACGCCTGAAAGGGCACTAGAACAAGCCTATGATGCTGCGCTAGCAATTAAGGCGATCGAAGATGAGCATTTTGGCGGCCAAGGCATCTCCGAGCGATCGGGAGATTACGGACACAGCACCCTGTCTTACTTTAAATCCGAACTGAAAAAATACCTCAAGGTCATCCAAACGAGAATGGTTGAGTTTAATGCTAGCCGTTCTTTTTTGGAATTGCCCGATCGCGTGGGGGCAAAACCGCAGGCGGGTAACAGCGCCCAGCGCCACCAACAAGGATTAGGTTTAGAGAATAAAGATCGATCGTCCCTGGTATTCGAGAAGCTAGAGTTTATTGATGGAGTCATTGACAAGTATATTAATAATAGTAAATCAACTGCCATTGTCCCACTTGTCAGTTCGGTAAACGTGCAGGTGAAATCTACAAGCAGTTCTCAACCTAACGCCAATCAAGGATTAGCTAATGGCAATCAAACTCATGGGGAGGTTGACACTAGCTCTGAAGAGGTAAATTTATTACCCCGATCGCTTTTGGGAACTTTGAATCGAATTACTAAAGAGTTAGATCCGGAAGCGGAAAAAGAGGTAGTTAGAAATTTCCGAAATTCTAAAGTAAAAACAGTCATTTCTCTGAGATTTGTTTTGCTTTTGATTTTAGTTCCGCTGTTAACAAATCAAATTTCCAAGAACTTTATAGTGGGGCCAGTAATTGACCACTTTCGAGTCAAGCATAATGCTCCATTATTCATAAATGTTGACCTAGAAGAAGAAGCCTTAAAAGAACTAGAGCGATTTGAAAATCATCTAAAATTTGACACTTTAATTGGCATAGCACCGTCACTTTCTCCAGAGGAAAAAGAAAAGAAGGTTGCCGAGAAAGCAGTTGAGCTAGCTGAGGAATACCGCAAAGAAAGCGGTGGAGCAATTAAAAATATTTTTGCCGATTTGATTTCCGTGATTGCCTTTGCCGCGATTCTCGTCACAAACAAGAAAGAGATTGAAGTTTTAAAATCTTTCATGGATGACGTAGTTTATGGACTCAGCGACAGTGCGAAGGCTTTTGTAATTATTTTGTTTACCGATGTGTTTGTGGGATTCCACTCGCCGCACGGTTGGGAAGTAATTCTCGAAGGTTTGTCGAGGCATTTGGGACTCCCAGAAAATAGGCAGTTTATCTTTCTGTTTATTGCGACGTTTCCCGTGATCTTGGATACGGTATTTAAGTATTGGATATTCCGTTATTTAAACCGGAGTTCGCCTTCGGCGGTTGCTACTTACAAGAACATGAACGAGTAATCTGCAAACCATTCTATACTCATTACACACAGGCGCCTAAGTTAGGCGCCTAGCTAGTAAACAGAGATAATCTAGACCAAATCTAGAAAATCTATAGAAACCACAGAACCTTTACAGACCAATAGTTACAATCATTTCAAAGGGAGAAACACCGTGTACGCCAAAAATAAAGCACAGGCTGCTTGTGACGTAAAAGTTACGATCGACAGAGGTAGCATCCGCCTTTCATTTCCCAAGAGGCACACACCCCTGTGGGAACTAATGGACGGTAAATCACGCAAGGGCAAGCCAAAGTACCTCTACCTAGGTAAGGCAGGCTTCTCAGCGTCTGATCCGACCGACGTTAGGCGTGCCGAGTTGATAGCCGCTCAGATGGAGGATGACTTAGATCATCCTGAGTGGGAAAAGTTGTTCGATCGCACGCTTGAAAAGTACGGCTTGGCGGGCTTGCTAGGTGGCAAATATGCCAAATTAGCTGACGTACTTCAGTTGCCAGGCGTGGTACAAGCGCAACCCGAAATTACTGTGGGGACAATGTGGGAAGCCTATTTAGAATGGAAGAGAACTGTCATTGAAGAAACGACGTTCAAGGTTACATATGAAAAGCATTTCTCCAACGCCATTAAGAGCTTGTTGTATTTATCGCTAGATAATGCTCAGCAAATTAAAACAATGGTTGCAGAAATAAGTGTTTCTAAAAAAAGTCAGTTGTTGAATGAACTTAGTCGCGCTTTTGACTTCTGTAAATCAAAAGGCACATTAGTCAATCCAACAACTGAGAACCCTTTTGTACTAGATAAGTACAATACGCCTACTATAACCACCCAACAAAAGTATGCCAGCAGAATTGTTAACGGGGAGGAAAAAGAATGGCATGAAATACGGGATGAAAAAACGCTAGAAGATGACAGACGCGCTTTTACCAAGGATGAACGTGACATCATTATCAAGGCTTTTTACGAATCGAGACGCGTCAATCGACGGGCGTTAGCGCCATTAATTGAATTTTATTTTCTTACAGGATGTCGAACGGGAGAAGCCTTGGCACTCACTTGGAATGATGTTGATTTAGATCGCGGAATAATCCGATTCAGTAAATCGTTGGGTATCTCAACGAAAAAAGTGAAAGAAACAAAAACGGGTGAAACAAGATTGTTTTATTTCAGCAACAAATCTCGGTTAAAAAATTTACTTTCTGGGATAAAAGCAACATCGAAATTTGGCTTAGTTTTTGCGAATACTGAAGGTAATCATATGCTACAGGCAATTATAGGCAACGTATGGCGGGGGAGTCATAGCTCTAAGATGGTTGATGGCACAAAGGTAAACCACTTCTACCCTGGTATAGTCACTCGGTTAGCTGAACAAGGTTTAATCAGCAAATATCTACCTCAGTATCACACCCGCCACACGTATATCACGCTCACAGCGCACGCCAATGCTCATAACAACAATGCCTTGCTTCACATAGCTACCGCTTGCGGTAACAGTGTTGACGTAATACTCAGGCACTACCTGGGCGTAAGCGAATCAGTTGAATTAACAGAGGTCTAACCTCTTACCCCCTCTCCTTATCACGTACCTCCCTTACTAAGGGATGTATTTTTTTTGCCAATTTTCGATCGCGATTTCAGACAAAAAAATACTCTTGCCACCACAACAAGAGTATTTACCAACAGATACATCAACCGGATAATTAATTACTGAAGCGATCCGCTACCGCTTAGTTCCGTAGTCATCTTGTCTAGCAATTGTTGCATCTCTACAAGAATATGAACGAGTAATCTGCTGATATTTCAACAATTGACAGTTACCTAGGCGTAGGGTGCGTCGCCACGAATAATTCTCGCCCTCAACCAGGCTGAGGGCGAGCGACGCACCCTACAATTTATAACTGAAGTCCTCCTCAGAGACGTAGGGTGCGTCGCTACGAATAATTCTCGCCCTCAACCGGGCGGCCAGCAAGCGACGCACCCTACAATTTATAACTGAGAACCGCTATATCAGGACTGAAGTCCTCACTACAAACCTGTTATTCTGTTTGTAGTGAGGACTTCAGTCCTCAAAAAATATCATGTGCTAATTCCAACGCTTCTTGCGCTGTCGCTGGTTCGCTACCGCCTCTACCAATCCCAATCCGAGAAAATTACTCAGCAGCGACGCATTCCCGTAACTCAGGAAAGGTAGCGGAATCCCCGTAACCGGCGCTAAGCCTATGTTCATCCCAATATTTACGAATACCTGAAAAATTAACATTGACAGTACGCCGATCGCCAGCAAGGAACCAAAATTGTCGTTTGCAGTTTGTGCGATCGTCACCAAGCGGAAACAAATGATCCAGAACACCAACAGCACTGCAATGCAGCCAATAAAGCCCAATTCTTCGCCGATCGCTGAAAAGATAAAGTCCGTATGCTGTTCGGGAATAAAGTTAAGCTGAGTTTGGGTTCCGTGAAACAAACCTCTGCCTTTGAGTTCCCCAGCCCCGATCGCAATCCGAGATTGAATCAAGTGATATCCACTACCTAAAGGGTCTTTCTCGGGGTTCAAAAACCCTGTCAGGCGCATTTTTTGATAATCCTTCAGCACGCCCCAAAATACGTGTCCGACGTGTCCCGACACCACATTCACTAGCACAGCACCGAAAGTCCCCAGCCAAGGCCAAGGTAGGCTTCGCCAAGCGATAATACCCGCAACGACTACCCAGGCTATCCAAATCGGTGTGGACACGTTATTGAGGAGAACTGAGAATAGAGGAGAGAACAGCAATATCAGCCAACCGGGATTAACATTACCCCAGTAAAACATCCCCATTGTGATCGCGCCAAACACCAGCGAAGTACCTAAATTTGGTTCGGCAAAGATCAATCCCCAGGGCAGGGCCATAATCGCCAGCATTCTCAACATATCGCGCACTGTAGGGACAGTCTTGTCGTGGAGGAGAGCCGCTAAGGTGATAATCATCCCTATTTTGGCAAATTCTGAGGGTTGCAGGTAGAAGCCGCCGATATTGATCCACCGCTGGGCACCGAGCCCTGTAGTACCAATAAACCGCACTGCGATCAGCGACAAATTAATAATTACGTAAATCTGCCATTTCCAGTCCATCAGTATTTGGTAGCGACAGCGGGAAATGATGATGGCGAGGAACAAACCGACTCCGCCAGTTGCCCAGTGCCGCCACCAGTCGATCGATCCCTGGTTGATTTCGACGCTGCGGATCATGATTCCGCCGAAGATGGTGAGGCCGATGCAAGCGGCAAACAGCCAAGGATCTGCTTCTTCCCAGGGTTTGAAGATCGATGTCCAGCGGTTTCTGACTTGTATTCTTTGGAACATGAGGATTTTAGATTTTAGATTTTAGATTTTAGATTTTAGAGCCGATTTTCGGAAGTTGTGGATATATTTTGGATTCTGAGCCTGCACCGTAGTTTAGAAGCATTGGTGTCAATATGTTACTTTATTCTGCCAGTTGTACGGAGGTTCCGGGCCGTCTCCCACGGGATCGCAGTGTCTGCGGCCATCATTCTATGGCTTACGGGCTCCTGCACCAAGAAACCGGGCTTTTCCGTCTGATTGAGGGTTGACATTTCGTGTATTAGTGGCGAAAAGTGGGTTGCTGTCCGCAATTTATACCATTTTCACAAAAGATTGTTAGATAATAGTTGTGCTTGTTTATAAAACCATTGCGATATGGTGCGTCGCTGGTAAATTGTCGATATAGCGGTTCTCACAAAGATTCGCGGACGTTGTTGGGCTTCAGCCCTATACGTTTAAGGGGTTATCGAGCTGTCAGTTATACCTCATCTTTTTGAGAAAGGCTATACCTCGCACGATCGACAAAATTTGATATTCCTGGACGTACAAGTAGTCATAAATCTGGGTTTTTTACTAAAATCCTTGGTTATGGTCACAAATTAGATAAAAAACCCGGTTTCTCTGCTTCTAATACGTCCAGAAGTTGACTAATCGACCTCAGACAGGTTCGTAAAGGTACTCAAAACCGTTACCGTCGGGGTCTCTGCCGTAAAAAGACGCTGTACCGTCGCGGTGTTCGTGAATCTGGGTGACGGAAACACCTTCAGTTTTGAGTTGTTCGTAGGCGGATTCCATTTCGGTGCGATCGTCAAATACAAACCCAAAATGCGGCCCTGCTTGGTCGTAAGTCGGACTCAACAGCGCCAGTCCGTCATCTCCTGCTTTCAAATAAGCCCAGTCTGCATCTTTCCAAACTAACTCCATTCCCAATTTGCTGTAGAACTCAGCAGCTTTCTCTATGTCTTGCACGCAGACGGCTACGTGTCCCAATCGTTTTAGTTTCATGTCTAGAAATTTTATTGTTGTGCTTTACTTTATTGTATCTTTTTTCCTTTGTTTCTCAGTTAATTAGGGATTTTTTCGGGATTTTTGGTAGCGGCAAACTGTACTTTTTCTACTTGTTTGCTGGCGTCCATTTCGCTGAACAGTTGAATGGCGCGATCGAAATTTTCTTGGGCTTTCTCGATGTTACCGAGTTTTTGTTCTGTCAGTGCGAGTTGATAGCAAGCTTCGGCTCGGTCTAATTTAGCGCTGGGCAGATCGAGTATTTCTATTGCTTCTGCATGGTGCTGCATGGCTTGGTCAAATTCTCCTCGTTCTCGGTACAGGGCAGCTATACCGCTAAGAGCTTTGGCTTTGACGGTGCTGTACTGGTTTTCGTCTGCCTGGGCGATCGCCTGACTGTACAAGCTCAAAGCTTTTTCTGGATCTCCGAGGTTTTTGTAAGTGCTGGCTAGAAACACTAACTTGTATCCCGTACCCACTAACTGACTCTCTTCGCGATCGGCATATAGTTTGTCGGCGAGTTCCTTGGCAGCTTTTTTGACTCCCACACAGGAGTTGAGAAAAGCTAACCCGACCTCGATCGAATAACTGTTAATCCCGATAATCCCGATTTCCTCCCGCGAATTTTTCATCTTGGCAAATATCTCCAGAGCTGGTTCTAATTCCAGCATTTCTATTTTGCAAAACCCTATATTGATTGCAGCGTTAAGTTTCCAAAATTCTAGATTAGCTTTTTGGCCGTTTTCCGGTTCGCTATTTTTTGCTATATTTTGCAGACATTTAGTTGCTTTTCTTTCGGATATTTGGTGACATTCTATGGCTTGATTGATATCGCCCAATATTCTGTAAGAAACGCCTAAAATACTGTAAAGACCGCTCAAATAATAGTCAGAAGTCACATTGTTGACGATGCGAGTAGTTGCTGAAATTATTGGCTGCAAGAAACCTAGTTTATAGAGCGCTCGTCCGAGCTTGTAGTCTTTGGCAAACTGGATATTGATTTTTTTGAGGATGACGCTAGCGGCCTGCTCGAAACAGCTAATTGCCACGTAATGATAGTAAGCTTCAAAAGCTTTCAGCGCATCTTCTACTGTTTCAATAATCTCGACGCTATCCGTCCAAAACTCGGCTGCTTTGCGGTTGGCGGTGTCCCAGTCTGCGGGCGAAAGCCGATCGACTGCTTCTTCTCTAATTGCTGGATGCACCCAGTATTCGCCTTTTTGGGACTCGACTAGCGATCGGTGCAACAGCGATTTAATGATTTGTCTGCGCCCAGCTTCGGGTACGTCCCAAAGCAGGCACAAAAGTCCGTCACTAGGGACTGTCGGCACGTCTTGATAGCGGTAACAGCCCAAGCGGCAGAGGAGTTGATAGGCTTCGGGATCTAATTCTTGCAGGCGGTTGAATTGACTGGTAACTAGATTTTTTAAGTCGGTTTCCACCAACGGATCGTCGCTATTTTCCAGCCAGTAGGCTGCCATATCTCCGTCAAAATCTTCTCGGATTGTGCCCCAAAGAATGCCCATGGCTTTGGCATTACCGCCGTAAACTTTGTGCATTTCCCCGAGTGCGACAGGATCTATTTTGATGTTGCGATCGCTAAAATACTGCTGCCAAGTTTCCACATCCAATCCCGGAAGCAGGTAGTGTTCGACGGTTACGTCAGAATCGCAAAGTCGATCGCGACTGGTAATCAGCGTTACCGACTGCACCGCCGCGTCAGCCAAAACTCGCAACAGTTCGACGTACAGCCGGTGCGGTTCAATAAACTTGCCTTGTCCGTCGAGGGCGGCTTCCAAGTTGTCAATCAAGACGCCGACTTTGAGAGTCTGAAGTTGCCGCTTCAGCCGCCCGAGGGTGACACCAAAGTCTGGCCCTGGTTCTTCTTGGAAGTCTTGCTTTAACCATTCTTCGATCGCACTCTCTAAGGCTGTGAGGTTTTCTGTCTCTTTTGCCATCAGCAGTTCAATGACGCGATCGAACCCTTGAGATTTCAGGTACTGTCTGGCTAAAGTCGTTTTGCCCATACCGCCGGCACTTTGGATCACAATCACTTTAGCGCCTTGGGCGACCAAAGTATTCAGATCCTCGATCGCCTGAGACCTACCCAAAAAGTTGGGATTTTCGATTTCCAACTCCGAATCTAGCCCCAGAGACGATCGCGGCGGAACAATTTGTCCCGACTGGGGTTCTAGTAAAGTGCTGCGCCAATATCGATCTATTACCGCTTGCAGGTTATCTCTTTTAACTTTTTCGCCTTCTCCAAACAAAGCTGAAAGGCGCTTCCACAAATTAGAAGCAGCATCCTTAACAGTCCCTACTCCATATCCTTCACTCTCTGCAACCTGTTGGTACGTCCTGCCTTGCACCCCCATCCATGCTTCGCGAAAGATCGCGCTGTCAAGGTTGTCAAGAGTTTTCAGGTTTCGAGCCACAAGTAACGAGTTAGTAAAATCCAGTGCTTGATCCGCTTCCATTGAGTCACCAGGTTTAGCGTTACTTACCTATATGAAACAACTCTAACAGACTTTTTCCGACTCGCTTACACGCTCAAACAGCCGACTTATAAGGACTTTTGCCGACTGACACAGCCGAGGTTGACCTGCCAGACTGTTGAGTGTGGAGGGGAAGTTGACCGACAAGCTTCTGACATCCGCACCAATCAAGTCGAACATACATTCAGGAGCCAGCAGCTATGTCTATTAACACTGATGAAAAGGCGATCGTCGATGAAGCAATTCGCCCTCAAGAGTCCGGGCGGGTGCGCTTTCAAAGCACTTGGTGGCCTGCAAAATGCGATCGAGACATAACTTTTCACCCCGGCGATGTGGTTCGAGTTGTGGGAATTGACAACATTACCCTGATTGTCACAGCCTAGTTTTGACAGTTGACAGTTGACAGTTGACAGTTGACAGTTGACAGCCAGAGGGCGACCTCTACCTATTAAGGAAGAGGATTCGAGTAATGAATAGTCTTTTTTAATTTCTGCCTACAAGGGTGGAGGCTTTAAACCAATTATTTTTGGTAGCGAGTCGAGCAATCAGTTTTTCGCATCTCAAAGTTCAGCCAAACTTATAATCAGGAGCCAGCAATCATGACTTTTGACAATTCCGAAAAAGCGATCGTCGATGAAGCAATTCGCCCTCAAGAGTCCGGCCGCGTGCGCTTCCAAAACAGTTGGTGGCCTGCAAAATGCGAGCAAGAGATGACTTTTCAACCAGGTGACGTGGTTCGCGTCATCGGAATTGACAACATTACTCTGATTGTGGCAGCCTAGCTATCGATCGAGCCAACGAATCGAGTCCTACAAGTTTTTACCTCTCAAGAATCCGACGAATCTGCACTCAGGAGTCCTAAAGTTATGAGTCTCAACCATTTGAAAAAAGCCGTCGTAGAAGAAGAAATCCGGGCGTTGCTGAATCAAGGTATGAATGCTCCAGGAATGGGAATATCGTCAAACTTCAAGTAATGTATTAATAATTTAATAGAATGCTTGAGCATTTCCTCACATTTAGAATAACAAAGAGTCTTGC
>NZ_JAHREU010000032.1:0-77757 GCF_020883145.1 Microcoleus sp. CAWBG27 | reverse complement strand
ACTTTAGTCCGCATCCAATCAAAGGACTGAAGTCCTCACTACAAACCTTATAATCCTAGGTTCGTAGTGAGGACTTTAGTCCGCATCCAATCAAAGGACTGAAGTCCTCACTACAAACCTTATAATCGTTATTTTTGCCGATACTCTCTAATTTAGAATTCCGAATAAAATAAGAAGTTTTGATTTAAAAATATCAACTTTTTCACTCAAAATCGTGGGGCGGAAACTCTTCGTACCGCCCTACAAATCTTCCTTAAGGTTTCGGTAGCGCACCTTCTGGACTGGGAGAATCTGCCGGTTCTGGACTCGGAGAAGCAGCAGGGGCGGGACTCGCTTTTTCCGCCGCAGGAGAAGGCGAAGGAGTGCCACTAGCTAACTGATTGATTTGGTCTTTATAGTTAGGTGGAGCTAACTCAGTAGCTTTATCAAACAGCGTTTTTGCTTCGTCTGTTTTGCCCTGTTCCTTCAACACGATCGCATGAGCTAAAATCGGACGAAAATCTTTTGGATTCGCCTTAGCCGATTCGTCGTAAATCGCGATCGCCTCTGGGTAGCGCTTCTGCACCGCATACACCTGTCCCAAAATCAACTGCACTGAAGTTACATCAATACTTCCCGGTTTCGCCTGATTCTGCGCCGGAGCAGCCTTTAGCGTATCTTGCAGCAGTCCGATCGCAGCTTCGGGCCGTTGCTGCACCAACAGCAAATTCACCAACCCCTGTAAAGCCTTAATTTCCCCAGGCTTAGACGCTAAAATCGATCGATAGGCCCCAGCAGCCCCTTCGCGATCGCCCGTGCGTTCCTTCGCCTGAGCCAGCAAAATCCCGTATTCCGTAGTTTCAGGATTCAGTTTAGCCAACTTTTCCAAAGTCGGCACCACATCCTTGATCGCCCCCACTCCTTGTCCGATCAACTCCAGCCGTACCTGCAAAAGTCCCCGCAAAGCCGTTACATTGTCAGGTTCCCGCTGCAAAACCAATTCGTACCCCCTCACTTGATCTTGGAGCAACTGCGATTGCTTGTCGTTAGATGCGGCTGTCTGAGTTGGCGTTGGAGTCGATCGACTTTGTGCTTGAGTGCTCTTGAGAATACTGTCCAAAATTGGAACCAGAGAAAATCCCACAAAAGCGATGAGCGCAAGCACTACCACGACAGTAATCAACCCGCGACCCTTGTTTGCTTTTTCCATAATTCAACTATCCCAACTTAAAATCTACTATTTTCTAAGAATCAACCCATCGCCTAGGGGCGTCTGCGATTTAACCAGATCTATGCAACCATAAAAGTTCTTAAGTTCAAAGTCCCAATTCACAAACCAGTCTTTTGCTTGCAGCTAATATGGTAACAGACCCGCAACTCCACGCTAGCCAAACTATTTTGGACACAAAGACCCGCAGCCCCAAGGAATGTGGCTTTCGTCCAATAAGAGTGCGGTCAAGCTCAAAATTACCGAAAATATGGCGGATCAGTCCGTTAGGTAATTGGATTAAGTAAAATAGGCAAGCTACTCCAGAGAGATTGGAACGGCGCTTTGGGGATTTTCCTCAAACCATTGCGAGATATTGCCGGGTTGGATGCTCAGGTATTCAACACGCTATGTCGGGATATATCCTAGATTGTCCGGACTTGAAGTATCTGAATATCCTAAACGCTATTAGCCAGCAACGCCAGCTTTCGGGCGATCGACCGATCCGTGGGTTAGCAACTCTCAAACTCTTTGCCAACAAGGATTAGAGCAGCCAGCGAATCCAGGATTGCTCGTAGCGCAGTAGAAAGTTGGCGTTGACGGGTCAAAACCCAACTTTCCGGCGCAAGCCTCAAGTCGGGTGCTAGTAGTTTTTAAATCAGTTTCTTCAGTTTATTCCTAATTTCCCTCAAGGGATGTGTCTCCGCTGCAAGGAGTTTTTATGAACCCCTCTCCGAACCGGTCTTCCAAATCGTCCAAATCTACTTCTGCTCGCAAGGCTCAGCCAACCGAGCCCGCCGTGAATCAGCCCGCAGTTACAGCCTCCGTGCCCGACACACCAGACGAAAGTCCCGTGTCTTCCGCGTCGGCTGCACCTGTCGATCAAAAGCAACCACCAGCGCCAACGGACGCCCCAGCGACAACGGACGCCCCAGCGCCAACGGACGCGCCAACGGACGCCCCAGCGCCAACGGACGCCCCAGCGCCAAAGGATACGCTGCAACGACCACGCTACAGTTCTGCCCCCGATGGGGACAAAACAAAGCCAAAGCCCAGCGATGCTCCTGCGCTCTCGGAGCCAGCAGCGCCTGCGGAATCTGCTGGTAAGACAACTGAACTCACAGTCGCACCTACCCCAACCCCCAAGCCTCCCACTAACGAAACTCAGGTCGATGATGATGACATACCCTCTGTCATGCGCCAACATCCCATTCCCCCTCCCAGCGAACCCAGACAGTACCGAGCTGTTGGTTTAGTGCGGGGCCGCTACACCCAATCTGAAGAGCAATTCACCCGAGGTATGTTGATAGCTGCCGACGGAACTGCCATCGACGCAGTTTTGCTGGGTAGAGTTATGAGTTTAGTCAAAAATCACCTGGATCTGGAACAAGAACACCTCTGGGTGGTCTATCCCCGCACCAGGCAAGAAGACGGCAACTTGCACGCCCAAATTATGGGTGTTTGGGAGCCGGAAACCCTGAAAAAATCTCCAGAAACTTCCTCTGATGAGGAAAATCAGGAAGCAGGGGAGATTGAGACTAGCGCCGAACCACCGACTGCATCTTTGCCGCCCTCGGAACCTGATGTTGAAGATGGCTATTTTTCGATTCGAGGCGAGGTGATTTATCAACAATCGCAAGAGGAAGAAAAGTATCTCATCGTCAAAATCAAGCAAGCTCCTCGCAAGAATGACGACAAGATGAAGTTTTTTAAGCTGAAACTCAAGGGGGATGTAGGAACAAAGGCGATCGGGTTTTTTTGGGATTTCCACGTCAAATTGCAAGCTGACAGTCTGATGATTGAGCAGGCCAACAATATTGGCGCCCTGCCGATTAAAAAGCGGAAATTCCCCCCCGGCAGCGGTAAGCCTGGTGGCGGCTACAAAGGAGGGGGAAACAAGCGTCCCTTTACTCCTAAGCCAAGCGGTGACGGTACTCCTGTAGGGCGTCCTACTATCAAGTCCGCCGCAGCACCGCCTGTCCCCAAGGAACCTCTTCCTAAGCCGGTCAAGAAACCTAAGCCTGTTGAAGAGTAAAAAATATGGCAAGTAAAAATACAACATTAAAAGTTTTTTAACCTTTAATGTTGTATTTTTACTTTAGCCGCCTATCGTATTTCTGTACATGAGCCAGTAGGCTTTGCGCGACCACTTCGCCAATTTGGACGGGAACAGCGTTTCCGATTAAGCGACCCAGTTTGCTGAAACACACACCTTCGCCAGGAGCAAGGAAGCGGTAATTTTCTGGAAAAGTCTGAAGGATAGCAGCTTCTCTAAGAGAAATTGCACGATCCTGTTCCGGGTGTCCGAACCGACCATTTCCGTAGCCGAAACATTGGGTTGTGATCGTTGGAGCCGGGGTGTCCCACTTCATACGACCATACACGCTAGGATAAGTTTGTCCCGATTTCTTGCGATGACATTGTGCAAGCAGTGAAACATCCCAGTCATGCCATGTGCCTCCGGGTTTTGAGGCTCTGATTCTGCGGAGGTTCAGGTCACTGAGTGAGGACGCTGCATGAATTGCGTCATTTGGATCGGAGCATCCGGCTGCTAGGGCGGGTAGATGGGAAATCGCCTCACGCACAGTTGTGCACGATCGTCTAGAAGAGATTGGGGGTACTAACTCTACTGCCCCTAATCGCGACGCTAGGAGCACAAGCCGTTTACGAGTCTGTGGAACGCCATATTGAACACAATCTACAATGCTCCAACTGATCGAATAGCCTTCCAGTTCCTTCAAAAAATCCTTGAAAACTTCATGCTCTAAAAGCTGTGGTACATTCTCCATCGTCACGAATTCGGGTTGAGTCTCCCGTACTAGCCGACCGAAGTCGGATACCAGTGCCCACTTGCTATCCTGGCGTTCTTGGCGTCCCTTACGGCTGTAAGTAGAGAATGGTTGGCAGGGCGCACAGCCTGCCAGCAACCGCAATTTCTCATCGCCAAAAATGTCTGCAAGTTGGGCACCAGACAAAGTGCTGACATCCTGCTCGACGAAAATAGCGTCATTATTGCTCTCGTATGGGAAGCGGCATTGTCGATCGATGTCGATGCCCGCAACAACCTGAATACCTCCTCGGATCAGTCCATGCGTAAGACCGCCCAAACCGCAAAACAGATCGATGCAGCTAATCGCTGTACTTCTGCGATCGGTATGAGGCTCTTTGCGTATGTCAGTGCCGACAATAGTCTGATCTTGATTCATGCCTGTGCTCATTGAGGTCGGTTCTCCGGCATTAGGAACTCATGTGCATCTATGAATAACTTGAAGCAATTTACAACCTCTCTCAGATACAATGCTGTTCGTTCAGTGAGGTCACGGAGATCGCTAACAGTAATACCCTCGCCGCTCTCTGCAAATGACAGGCTACCGTGCGCCAAACCGTTCCGAAGGTCTTTGATAAACGCAAGCGCACCTTGATCGTTTCGGAATGGTCGTTTGACACTCCTGTAGATATCGGAGCTGATGTGCAACGATAAGCCCAGACGTTTGCTGATGGTCTCAATCCCATTATCGTCCCAACTACCACCCCCACCCTTTTCAACTTCAAAAGTTGATATCGGAAGCGCCTGCACTAGATGATCGCAGAGGTTCAATGCAGATTTCAGGCGCTTCTCGTAGTTGAGATCATTATGGGTACGTGCGGTGCATCGCACCCACTCGCGGCGCAACTCAATGGACAACTCATTGGGCAGCGAGCTGTTATTAACCACTGCCTGAGATACGGCATCTACGCACCGAGTAATAGTTGACTCGACAAGATTGTAGAGCTGTAAGTAAACACTCGAATAGAGGATTTTCTGCTGTTGCGGAGTGATCGTAGCTTCCCCGATTTGTGGAGCTCCTCCCTGCACTTGTTCCTGTATAGACTCAAGCAGGTCAAGGTAAGTTTCAATTTCCTGTAAACGCTCTTCAAAAGCTTGGCTCAAATCCTCCATCCTCAATCTCCAAGTAAACGATCGCGAACGAAATTTATACGACCCCTGAGTCTTCCTATTGCGTTCGCACCGTCTGCTCCTGTCACTTTTGTAAAGTCCTTGCTATTCAACCATTCTTCAACTTCGATCAATTGGTTAGCTATCTCTGGCCGTTGCTGAAGTGCCAGATAGCTTCCAATGGCTATAGCTTCAAAACGCGATCGGGGTGTCGCCTTACCTTTAGGTGCTTTGCGAAAGCCTAACGGGAAGTTGCGCGACACAAAGTCTATCATTTCCATAAAGCGCCGTCGGTAGGAGTCAATGTCCGCTGGGTTGTGTTTAAAGTGATCGTTCATCTTCTTCGTATAGGTGAAAAGAAATGGCGACACTCTGTCTTTGTATGTCTCCAGTCCATCACCGTAGGCGAAAAATCGTGTAACGAGTTCTTCTCTCTCACGCTCCAATAAAAGCTTGTCAGATATTGGCGCAAGTTCTTCAAAGCTCGGCTCTTTGGCGAGTGAAATCACAAGGTCGAGGAAAGCACCTCCTAACGCACCTCGACGCACCTCAGCCTTGTTGGCGACCTTGCTTCCTGTGTTAATTCGATCGAAAAGATCGAATCGTGCTTGCTCATCGGCGTGTTCATTGAGCACGATCCCCCTAATGGAACGGTTCTTGATTTTTCGTTGCCGAGATTCGGGTAGATCTTTGAATCGAAATCCGGTCAGTAGCGATAGTTCTTCCAAGTCACCTAAGGGAAAGTCCCCAAGAACGAACTCTTGAATGGTTCTAAGGCGCTGTGAACCATCAACAATTTCAAGCTTACCTGTTAACGGGCTTTCCCAAAAGAAGAGGAAAGGGATCGGAAGCCCCATCAATACCGACTCAATGAACCGGGATTTGCGCTCTGATTCCCATGTGAACTCGCGCTGGTAGGCCGGAATCTCAAAATCTCCTTTCTGCATCTTTTGGGCGAGAAGCTCAATGGAATATTCCGTCAGATAGAACTCAATTCTCTTTGTATGTTCAAAAATCTGTTCCTCAGCAGCAGCAACCTCCTCATCAGTGAACTTAGATTGGTTCTCGTCGATCATCTTTGAATATCCTCTCGTGGTTCATTCAAGTTATAATCCATGACTTTAGTCTACGAATTGTCTATTCCAGCCTGACTTGGGCTCCCCACAAATCTTGTGGGAGAAATACTCGATCGGCTGGTAGGGGAGCAACTGGCGCCGTGAGAGTAAATTGACCAGCTTCAATTTGCTGCTTCAATTCCAATGCTACTTGCCGCGAGAGAAACATACTCGCCAGCGGGGCGGCCCGCACCGGTTTTCCCTCAATGAGAATGCGACCGGTTTTTAATTGAGCGTAACTGACTAAACCGAATGTGGGACGAACGCGCCGGGGGATAGAGAAATCTACCACCGGCGCTACTATTTTTTTGTCTGATACGGCGCAGTGGGCGACGACTGTTTCGTTTAAGACGGGGAAGGGGATGCCGACTCCCAGCATCAAGGATGGGCCGTAGTTTTTGAAGTAGCAGCCTCGCACCCATTTCGAGTTCATCTGTTTGGCGTCGCCGATGAGTGCCAGGGTGGCGGCTGGGCCGATCGGAGTGCCGTTGGGCTGCCGTTTTTGCAGCGGGAAGTGTTGGGTTCCTTCCCAGGTGATGTAGCCCTGAGCGCCTCCTAAAAAGATTCTGGTGCCGATGCCGATGAGTTGGAGGTGGGGGTCGTTGAGCAGGGGTGACATGGCTCCTAGGCTCGAATAGACGGCGTTACCGAGGTTCGGTTGCAGGGGGCCGAGGTAGGTGAACAGTGGCCGATCGCCCCCGTTGACTCCTACAATAAAGTTTTGATAGGCGTTCCGGGGATTGAATAAATAAAACTGGTTGATGGTATCGCGGGTAATCGTGGTTTCAAAGGAGGCGCGGGGATAGCAGTCTGTTACTTGCCCTAAAGCCCGCAACTGCACGGGTTTGCCGGCAATCAAGTCTTCGATGACGTGTCCGCCGCCCCGTTCCCGCGATTCTTCGCCATCTTCGGTTACTTGGGTGGCTCCGAGGTACAAATCTACGGCGCCGAAGCCGGAGTAGGCTAAAACGCCGTCCAGCCAGCACTGCCGGATTTTGATCGGGGGGTCGGTATGGCCGAGGTTGATGATGGCGCCGGAGGATTCCATGGGCTCGAAGGTGCCGGTGGTGATGACATCGACTTCTTTGGCGGCTTGGGTAATGCTGGTTTCTCTGACTCTGGTTTTGAGTTCTTCGATTGTCCAGACTGTGGCTTTGCCTTGGCTGATTTTATCGTTGATTTCGTCGATCGATCTCATAAGACTATTTTAGATTTTAGTTTTTAGATTTTAGTTGGATGGAATGTCGATCGCGCCAATGCAGTTTTGGCGATCGGGCGATAGTTTGAGATAAAATAAATTTATTATAACTGAGATATTGCACCATTCTCAACAAGCCTTTTATGCACAGGCAAGATGCCTGTTCCACAAAAAAAATCACTACTTGTGGAACAGGCATCTTGCCTGTTCTTGATAATGATGCAAGATTTGAGTTATAACGGATATAAAAATAATATCATAAATCAAATAGAGAGCGAGCGCCATGACTCAAGCGATATTAAAACCAGTCACGTTCGATGAATTTATAAACTGGTATCCTGAAAATTCGGAAAAACGTTACGAACTGCATAATGGAGCGATTGTTGAGAGGCCTAAAGCAACCGGAGAACATTCAGAAGTAGCTGGGTTCATCTGCCTGAAGTTAGGGATTGAAATCGAAAGGCTGATGTTGCCCTACTTCGTTCCCAAGGAATGCGTCGTCAAAGCTGATAACGAGTTATCTGGTTACGAACCGGATGCGATCGTTTTGGACAGACAAGGGACGAACAGCGAACCGAGATGGAAAAAGGAATCGATCATTACAATGGGTAGTTCTGTCCGGCTAATTGTCGAAGTTGTTAGTACCAATTGGCGGGATGATTACGGCTACAAGTTGGTTGATTGCGAAGCTTTGGGCATTTCTGAATACTGGATTGCTGACTATTTGGGACTTGGTGGCAGACGCTATATTGGCAATCCGAAACAACCTACT
The DNA here is from genome assembly GCF_020883145.1 of Microcoleus sp. CAWBG27. Taxonomy (NCBI): domain Bacteria; kingdom Bacillati; phylum Cyanobacteriota; class Cyanophyceae; order Oscillatoriales; family Microcoleaceae; genus Microcoleus; species Microcoleus sp. CAWBG27. The sequence continues at coordinate 69,549 of NZ_JAHREU010000032.1, read as the reverse complement.
TTTTTTGTTCACCATTTGGTTGATGGTGAGTATCAAGTTAGTCAGTTTCGGGGAAGCGATAGGATTGTTTCGCCAACATTTCCAGATTTCAATTTGACTGTGCAACAAATTTTTAGCGCCGGACAAGATGCGGTTTAGAGTGGTAGAATACAAGATAGAAATTTATAAGAGTCGGCGATTGAAATCGCTTCTATAAAAACAAAGTCCGCCTTCGCGGACTCAAAAATAAACTGCTATTTAAGCCAGATTTGGGATGAGTACAAACCTGAATTACTGATTTCCAGGAACGTCATTTGCGTCATTGTCTGCATCATCGGAGATGTCTGGTTTGTGTTCGGGTAACTTTTCCGATCGGCTTTGTGTGACTCCTATAGATTCATATTCTTCGTGGATAGCGGAATCAATTGCGGCCAACCTTTGAGGATTAGCATTCCACTGGTTGAGAATGTCTTTAATTAGCGCTTCCCTAATCCAAACTTGAGCGACAACTGTGAGGGGGAGGGCTAGCAATAAGCCTAAAAATCCAAAAAAGGTGGCGAAGAATACTTGAGCTATTAATGTTACTGCTGGCAGCAGCGATACTTGCTGTGCCATGACGTAGGGCGTGAGGATGTTGCTTTCAAACTGTTGAATTAGGAAGTAAAGGATGAGAACTAAACCTGATTTTAAGGGAGAGTCTAAAAGTGCGATCGTCATTGGCGGAATGACGCTGATCGTAGGGCCAATATTCGGAATTAAGTTCAGAAATCCTGCTACTACAGCATGAGCTAACGGTAGGGGAACTTGCAAAACTGACAAACCAATTAAGCTCAAAAAAGCAATCACACTCATGCTAATTAATGCACCAATCACCCATCGACCTAAAGCTATTTCACATTCATCTAAAATACCCTCGATTCGTCGCCGATAAAAAGAGGGAAATAGTTGTATAAATGCTTTGCGGTAAGAGAGGGGATCTGCTAAGGTCATCAAGGTCAAAACTAAGACCAGCAAAAAACTCAGGATAACGCCTAATGTATTGCCGACAAATGCTCCTGCACCGCCAACGAGTTGGTTGAATAAAGGTTGCAGTTGCCGCATAATGTCGTTAACATCAAGATTTGGCAGGCGCTGGCCTAGTTGTCCCGAGAAGCGAGTTTCGATTTGATCTACCCAATCATTTAATCTTGCTATTCCTTGAGGAGCTCTTTGAGTAAGTTGTTGGAATTGGAGGGCGAAGGGTGGTACAATTATTAGGAACAAGCCTACGAAGACGAGGAATAAGAAGCTAATTGAGCACAGTACGGCGATCGACCTTTTGAGTCTCAATTTTTTTTGTAAGTAGCGTGCTAGTTTGTTTAACGCCGTGGCTAAGACGATGGCGGCAAACAGCAGCAGTAGGGCTTGCCTGATTTGCCAGAGGATGTAACAAGATGCGATGAGGGCTAATAAGCCGATCCATTGTCCTAGCTTCATGCGATTTTTAGATATTATAACGGGGAATTGCCGACCTTGCTTTAGACGCTTTTGCAATCGCGTCTCTACAAGATAGCTTAAATGCGATCGCCTCTTTACAATATACTCCTACAACCCAGCCTCTTCAATTCCCTTTACCGAACACCTGCTGCGCTGTCAGATTCAATTCTGGGAAAGTTGGGGACTCAATCACCTCAGCCCCTCTAAACAGTTTAACTTGGTATTCCCCATCTATTAGTTGGTAAACCGAAAAAGTTGGTTGCTTGGGATTGCCGATAAACCGTCTCCCGCCCAATCCTAGATAGTCTACAATCCAATATTCGTGGATTCCCATTGATTCGTAAGCCTCTAATTTGCGAGCATAATCATCCTCCCAATTAGTGCTAGTTACTTCTACGATTAGGGGGACTGATGAACCCATTGTAATAATTGATGATTTCTCCCATCGTGGCTCGTTTCCAATGGTTTCTTCGTTGAGTACAATAATATCTGGTTCATACCCAGATTCCTCGCGCATCGGTTTGATGACGGATTCTTTCGGGATGAAGTAGGGTAGTTGTAGCCGTCTGATTTCAAAGTTGAGATCGGCGATGAGAAAACCTGTAAGTTTAGAATGTTTGCCTGTTGCTTTTGGCATTTCAACAATTTCTCCATTGTGTAGTTCATAGTGACATCCTGAATTCTCAGGATACCAGTCAATGAATTCATCGAATGTCACTAATTCTGTTATGGTTTGAATCATGGTGAGTGCCTCAAGTATGGTTGCGATCGCCCTAACCTATATTATATGACTTGTAGGGTGCCCCGGACGAAGTCCCAGGGCGATTTTCGAGGGTTTCGGATCTAAGGTTCGTAGTGAGGACTTTAGTCCTTCATAGAATCAGGACTAAAGTCCTCACTACAAACTAATTTTATTGTCATCATTCGATCGGACTTGATATAAATCCCATCCGAAAAACCTCGCTTTCAACTGTCAAATGTCAACTATCAACTGTCAACTGTTTAAGTCTTTCTCGAACAACTTCTTGATAAAAAGCTTCTAAAGCAGTCACGCAAACTCGATCGTCAAACAGATTATCTTGTCGCTGACTCATCCGTTCGGCAATATCTCGCCGCCACTGTGAATCTTTACCTAACTTGACAGCAATTTCAATATATGCTGCTTCGTTTTGTGCGATCGTATCTGTCACTCCCAGCATTTTGAGAAAGCTATCTGCATGAAGTCCCCGCATAAATTCTCCCGGACAAGTTACTATGGGTAAATTGCAGGCGATCGCCTCCAAAGACGTATTTCCCCCCGACCAAGTGAAAGTATCCAAGAAAACATCGGCAAGAAAGTTCATGGCTATATACTCTTGTCGAGTTGCAATCGCTCGGAAAAGACAGTAATCTTCGCTGTCGAGATTAACAGCAGCAAAAGCACGCTTTAAGCGTTCTCGAAGCAGTTCACCGCGCGGAAAAATAAACTGCGCTTGCGGAACGTGGCGGGCAATTTCTGCTAAAATAAAATCATATTGCGGTAAGTATTTGAAAGGAGCTTGGCAGCAAAAGTAAATTATTGCATCTTCTCGGAGGTCAAAATCCAAGCGACTATTGTTTAATTCTCCCACGAGTGGTTTTGGGTAGGAAACCCCAATATTAGGCAACTTAACTAAGGTTTCTGAGTAATGCGATTGTGCATTTTCCGGTTCCATCAATTCGCTGGAAATAAAATAGTCAATTGTGGGCAAACCAGAGGTGACAGGATGTCCCCACGCCGTACATTGTATCGGTGCAAGGCGCAAAGCTGCTATCTGGATAGTTGGTGCATCCATGCCAATTTCTGGGAAGACAAGAATGTGCAATTTGTCATCAATAATTTGTTGGCATACAGCTTCTAAGTTGTGAGGAATGTGGCGAAATTCTGTGCTGTATTCGCGAAATTGTTCTGTAACTAGATCTGGATCGTTACCCGTGTAGTAACAGTAAATTTCAAATTGTTTTGTGTTGGCATAACGCAACCAGCCAGTCATCCACAAAGTGCCGCTGTAAGAATGCAAAAAACTAGAAATATAACCGACTCTAATTTTGCCATTTTCCAACAATGGAGGCATCGCTCGCGGTTGCACCCACTGGGGATAGTTGGCGGCCATAACTTGATGGACTAAATTGGCATATTTTGACTGATCTTCAACAACATTGTGAGCTTGATAGGCCAGGTAAAAATTAGTGAAACTACCAAAACCCCGCAAAGCATTAATTTTTTCTTGGGGGTTGTTTAGGGATGTTTGCTGAATTAATATCTCTAATTCTCGGACATATCTTTCCCTGTAAAAATGTATTTCATCGGGCGTATCGTAAACAATTGGCAGTGTTAAGTGTCTTAAAAGTTTAAAAACATATTCATCGGGCAGTATTTGGGTTGCTCTTTCTGCACTTGATATAGCTTGCTGAGTGCGTCCGTTTTGCTGGCAAATTTTGATTATTTCAAAGTGCAGTTGTCCGGATGTTGGGTAATGGCGGATGCCTTGTTCGAGAATTGCGATCGCCTCTTCGATTCTGTTGAGATTCCTCAAACACTCGCTCAAGTTAGAATACAGTTCTATATCTCCTGTCTGGGATGCCAAAAACCTTTGATAGTAATTGCTCGCTGCTTCGTATCTTCCTTGACGGTAGAGTTGGCTGCCAAATTGTCTCAACGCTGCTAATGCTTGGGAGTCAATGGTGATTTCGCTAAGTTGTTTCAGTTCCAATACAGGGATTTTTTCGGTTCCTGAGTCGGCTATTGCTTGGTGATTTTCTGCCTTTAACTTAATTCGATATTGAATCTGTGGCAAAATATCCAACCACTGACTTTGACTGAGGTTTTCCAATAAAATAATTTCCGGTTCGCAGCTAGTATATAAATTTTTCCATGAATAAATTCATTACTATCGCCGACAAAATTAGGTTGGCATCTAATTGGGATTTTGCTAAAGTTTCGCTGGCATCTATTAAAATAGTGAGGAAATCGCGATCGGGATGAGCGATCAGATTCCTCATCATTTCTTCTAACTCTAAATAAAGTGATTCTTCTGGTTGGTTCCAATCGGGAAAAATCAGTAAATTTAAGGGTTTGAGATTTAAGGTGGTTAGATCCATGCGATCGTCTGTCCTGTATTGTTGGGTATTGTGGGGCTTTTGGTGTTTTGTGCGGCTGCTCAACTCCTACCTCGGCTGCTGTTGCCATGCCCGCCAGCCGAGGATCGCAGCTAGGATGATACTGGGGGTAAACACTGCGATCAGGGCGTTGAAGTCGGTTGAGGCTATGGATAAGCTGGGCCCTGCGTACTTGATGGCTAGGGAAAGGGCGGCGGAGAAGGTGAATACTTTCAGAATGGGGCTGATGTTGGTGTTCATGGAGGGGGTGGTTGGTTTGGCGATCGGGTTTCAGACTATTATGGCAAGTATCTGTGGCGGCTGGGCGGGGGCGATCGTTTTTTGCGATCGTAGGGTAAGATAAGTTTCGGTATTGTAACAGAGCAATTAGCGCAGCACAATTTAGCAGCATCAGGAGCGATTCAGAATGGATACCCAAGAATTAGATTTAATAAATAACATTCGTCAACTATTTGATAATGCTCCTTATCCAAAAGTTCCCTTAGAACAATCTCCTAAAAAAGATTATGAATTGCTCTACCTTCACAACTTGCTAACACCTTACTATTTAAAAAATCAAAATATTATAGAAACACAAGGCAAGATAATTTTAGATGCAGGCTGTGGTAGCGGATACAAATCTTTGATTTTAGCAGAAGCTAATCCAGGAGCTAAAATAGTTGGAGTTGATCTTTCCGAAAAATCGATTAAACTAGCCCGCCAGCGGTTGCAATATTACGGCTTTGAAAATACAGAATTTCACGTTCTCTCAATTGAAGAATTGCCGAGTTTAGGGTTAGAGTTTGATTATATAAATACAGATGAAGTTCTTTATCTCTTGCCAGATGCAGTCAAGGGTCTGGTGGCAATGAAGTCTGTGCTAAAACCAGACGGAATTATCCGTACCAATTTACACAGTTCAACGGGCAGAAATCTCGTCCATCGCGCTCAGGGAGTTTTTAAGCTAATGGGTTTAATGGATGGAAGTCCAGGAGATTTTGAGATTGAATTAGTCCGGGAAATTATGACGGCTTTAAAAGATGAAGTCATGCTCAAGAACATAAGCTGGAATTCAGAACGTGGCAACAGTCAAGAATGGATTTTGGCCAATTACTTACTACTCGGGGATAAAGGCTGTACTGTTCCTGAAATGTTTTCAACATTGAAATCAGCAAATTTAGAGCTGATTAGCATGGTGAATTGGCAGCAGTGGGAATTGCTGAATCTGTTCAAAAATCCCCACGATTTACCTGCGTTTCTGGGGATGAGCTTGCCAGAAACGTCTTTGGAAGATCGACTCCATTTATTTACTCTATTGCATCCAACCCATCGCCTGCTTGACTTCTGGTGTAGTCATCCCGATCAAACTCAGTCTTTTGTGCCTGTTTCCGAATGGACTCCAAATGACTGGCAAGCAGCACGGGTATACCTGCATCCTCAGTTGGCGAGTCCCCAAGCCCGAGAAGACTTGCTCAGCAGCATTGCGGCGCAAACTCCTTTTGAGATTAGCCGTTACATCCCATTGCCAACAACGAGTCCAATTGCGATCGAGAGTGTAATGGCCTCTTGCCTGCTACCTTTGTGGGATGGGGTACAGCCTGCGATCTCTTTGGTAAAGCGGTGGCTCCAGCTCCGACCCGTGCATCCTGCGACGCTGGAAGCTGTGACTGAGGAGACAGCCTTTGAAGAGGTCAAGCAACTGCTGGAGAGGCTGGAAACTTGTCTGTACGTGCTTTTGGAGCGTAAAACTTGAGAAACCTCAAAAAAATTTGCGGGAAGTGATATGAAAGCTCTCAGAAGTGGGTAAGTTACTCTCAGGAGTTAGAAATCAAGCACCCCACGCCTCTAGGAGAATCAACTAATGAAGACTGAATTTAAAGCCAAGTTTCTGCAACACCTCCAGCAGAGAAGACAAGATAAGGGTTTTACGCTGATTGAACTGTTGGTCGTTATCATCATCATCGGTATTCTTTCTGCGATCGCTTTGCCTTCCTTCCTCAACCAAGCTAACAAAGCTAAGCAGTCGGAAGCCAAGCAGAACACTAGTGCAATTACCAAGGGTCAGCAAGCATTTTTTGCAGAAAATACCAAGTTCGCAACAGAAGTTCCTGCTTTAGGTCTTGGTATCAAAACCCTAACCAATAACTATAAATATGAAGTGAGTCCAACTACTACTGATGGTCCTAACGGAGGAGTTACATCTGCTGCAACGCCACAAGGTTCTTCGCTTAAGGGATATGCGGGTGCTGTGTTTTTCATTCCAGCGGGTGAGGGACAAGGCACAAGTTCTATCCTTTGCGAACAGATAACTGCTGCTCTAGCAATCCCTGCTGCTATTGTCCCAGCAGGGAACGCTACTCAGTGCGTTGCTGGCACTCAAACATTAGTGACCAAGTAATTTCCAGAGTGCAACCAGCCGATTATTTGGCAAATGATGTAAGGAGCGGGTAGCGTATTGTGTGCTGCCCGCCTTAATGTACTATAAGTTACGATGTAAGCTAGCTTTTGTAGTTTTTTAATTGGCAACGCTAATGCCAAGTGGCTGATTGAATGGTTGACGGAATGTTGGCTAAAAAAGAGATATTGCTTTAGATATGTAGCTTATGATTGCGGAAAATTTATTAGCTGTCACTTCAGATTTGCAGGATCAAACCAAGAAGATTTGGTTAAAGGGAAATTATAGTGAGGCTGCGCTGCTTTACGAACAAGCCATAGAAGAGCAACCGAATGTTAAGTCCCACTACTGGCACTTGGGTTTACTGTTACTTTTGCAGGGGGAAGAGGCAGAAGCTCAGACAACTTGGTTGCTGGGAATGGCTGAGGGGGAAGCAGAAGAAATAGAGCTGTGTACAGAAGAATTAGCGCAGGTGTTGGAAGCTGAAGCAGATTGTCAGCGGTTGCAGCGGAAAGACTATGCTATGGCTTGGACAATCCGCCAGCATTTGCGGGAAGTTGAGCCTCATAACCTTAATAATATATTACATTTGATGGCGCTGTCCATGCTGCTGGAGACGTATACAGGAGAAGAACCCCATGCTCTAGGAGCGATCGAAATCCTCAAGTCAGAGCCTCCCCCAGAAGTCAACCACGAGCTATTGATGCAATCGTGGAAGTGTATGTTGGATTACGCTCCTTTTGCGCCTTCAACCTTGGAATTTACAGAAGTTTGTCTGGGCTATGTTCGAGAACAGACACTTTTTATTAATACATTAATTGAATTTGTTTATAGAATTGCTTATTTAGGTCATAAATTTAAGCTAGCAGTAAGTTTCACAGAACTCGGTTTGCGGTTAGAGCCTCAGCATCGAGAATTACTGCGTACTTTATCTTCTTTTTATCAAGATATTGAAGAATATTCCCAGGGCATAGAAAAAGCTAAACTCTGTTATTCCGTTATGGATAAATTTGCAGATAAAGCTTATGCCCAGCACTTGATAATGCGTGGCATGATGAGCGCAGGAGGATATTGGGAAGAGGCTTATTCAGAGTTTCAGGTGTTGAAATCTTTGCTGGCATCTGTAATTGAAGAGAAGCCAAGCGATTTAAATTCAAGTTCTACGGTTCGTTTGTTTAGTACGCTGTTTTTTTTCCCTTACCTTCAGGATAGAGCACAGGAAAACAGAGAATTTCGTCATCAAATAGCAGCAATTTGTCAATTAAATATCGAAAATTATGCTAAGGACATAGTGGAAAAGTGCCGCCAGCGCAACTCATCTCTTGTGAAGGTTGAAGCTCCTAAAAAACGGTTGAAAATTGGATACTTATCCTATTGCTTTCGTCGCCATTCGGTAGGCTGGCTGGCTCGATGGCTTTTGGAACACCACGATCGCGATCGGTTTGAAATCTATGTTTATTTCTTAGGTTCTGACCCTACAATCACAAATCCCGATCCTTTGGCGCAATGGTATATGAGCAAAGCTTCGGAAGTTAGGCATTTAGAACTGTTCGGGCCAGAATCCGCCGAGAAAATTTACGAAGATGAGATTGATATTTTAGTCGAACTAGACAGTTTGACGCTGAATACTAGCTGCGAGATTGCAACGATTAAACCAGCACCCATACAAGTAAGTTGGCTGGGTTGGGACGCACCAGGGATACCGAATATTGACTATTTTATTGCCGATCCTTATGTTTTACCGGAATCGGCACAGGATTATTATGTGGAAAAAATCTGGCGTTTGCCACAGACTTATATAGCAGTGGATGGTTTTGAGTTGGATGTGCCGACTGTGCGGCGCGATCAGTTGGATATTCCAAGCGATGCGGTCATCTATGTCAGTTTTCAACGCGGATACAAATACAACCCACAGACAGCTAGACTGCAAATGCAGATTGTGAAAGCTGTGCCAAATAGCTATTTTTTAATTAAGGGTTACGCTGATGAAGAATCAGTAAAAAAATTCTTTACAGAAATGGCAGAATCAGAGGGGGTGGAGAGCGATCGTCTCCGGTTTCTGCCAATTGTTCAAACAGAAACTCAGCACCGCGCTAATTTAGCGATCGCTGACGTAGTGCTCGATACCTATCCTTATAACGGAGCGACAACGACTTTAGAAACTCTTTGGATGGGCATTCCTATGGTGACGCGAGTGGGCGAGCAATTCGCGAGCCGCAATAGTTATGCAATGATGATGAATGTAGGGGTGACAGAAGGAATTGCTTGGACGGATGAAGAATATGTAGAATGGGGGATTCGCTTAGGTAAAGATTCTGAATTGCGACAGCAAATATCCTGGCGCTTGAAAGAGTCCAAGAAAACATCTCCCCTGTGGAATGCTAAACAGTTTACTCGGGAGATGGAGAAAGCTTACGAGCAAATGTGGCTGAGATATGTTGAAGGTGGTTGATGGATTCTAGAGGGTTAGCAATTGGACAAGCTCAAAATTTTAGTTATTTCAAATCTCTACCCGCCTCAAGTTGTTGGAGGATACGAAAGGGCGATCGCAGATTATGCCAGACTTTTACAGGAACGCGGTCACACAGTTCTCGTACTCACGAGTAACACAGAATACTTGCCGACGGGCTACCAAAAAGCTGATTCCGATCCGAGTACAGTGCGGCGCTGTTTATCGCTGTGGGGCACTTGGACAGAGCGAGGAGCGCAACCTTTTTATCCTGCTCACGTTGCATCAATTGCGGTACGCAATTACAAGACTTTAGAGCAAGAGTTGAATTCCTTTAAACCTGATGTCTGCCTAGCAGGAAATACAGATTTTTTAGGCTCAGAAATTTTAGAACAGATACTTGCTGCTGAGATACCAGTTGCTCATTATGTGATGAATTCACAACCCGGATATAGCCACGATCTGGCTCCCCAGAGTTCATTGTATCGATACATCACTGTTAGCAATTGGATTCGGGATAATCTACAGCAACAAGGCTACCCTACAGAAACAGCTCAGACAATTTACCCAGGTGCAGAGGTTGAGGAATTTTACCAAGCTGAACTTCCACCGCGCGATCGGCTCCGCATTGTCTATGCCAGTTTAGTAATGCACTATAAAGGCCCAGATGTTTTGATTGAAGCTCTTTACTTGCTGCACAATGCAGGTGTTGACTTTACTGCAACCATTGCAGGCGGCTCTCTAACCCCTAGCTTTGTTGAAGCACTTCAAGAATTTGTCGAATCAGAGGGCTTACAAGAAAAGATTCACTTTGCTGGACTGCTATCCCGACAGGAACTCAAACAGCTATACAAAACACATAATATTTGGGTGTTGCCTTCTCGCTTTGAAGAACCTTTCAGCATAGGTTTAATCGAAGCTATGGTTGCTGGGTTGACGATTGTTACTAGCGATAGGGGAGGCTCACCGGAAGCAATACAGCATAGTGAAACAGGGCTAATCTTTGAGTCAGAGAATCCTTTGGATCTTGCTGATAATTTATCTTCCCTGCCTATGAATCCTGCTGAATGGGAAGCCATGACTCGGAAGGGACAGGAACGAGCATTATCGGAACTCAGCCGCACCCGCACAATGGATAGATTAGAATCCGTTTTGTACGAACTAGCACTTCAAAACCCAAAAATCAATCAGTAAGAATGGGGAATTCAGGGTTGAGTTGAGACCTCACCTAACTATAGCTTTTGAATGGTATGAACATCGTGTGTGCTGTTCCAATAATCAATAACTCTGGGCTGCTCCATCGATGGTTGCTTGCTACAAATAAAAGTGGCGCGATCGATCCAATGCTCGATCGGCTCAGTTATTGAATAAGTAATTCCTTCTGGTGCTAATGATAGTAAATCGTTGTTGTGCAAGAGTTCAATATCTTCCACAACCAAATCCAGACTCAAGAGCGTGTCCATGAGTCCTTTCAAATTAAAGAATGTACAACTCGTAGGCTCGTATGGACTCTCAGAACCTATAGGACAAAACAAGATAGCCTTTTGGTTGTCATCCATATACACTGCTGTTTCTATAATTATTTTGCCTCCTTCATGCAATACGTCCTTAATCAACTTGAGGGACCAGAATGGGTATCTGAGATGATACAGAACACCGGGAAATAAGATCACATCAAACATTCCAAACGTCTCGGGTTTTAGGTCAAGGAGGTTTAATTGATACATCTTGACTTTTGAATTGAAAAAAGGAATTAATAACTCAATCGCCCCCATCGATAAGTCATTATCAATGCCAATGACTTCCTTTGCACCCAGCTTTTCTGCCTCAAAGCAAAACAGACCATCTCGACAGCCGATATCAAGAACTCGCTTGTCCTTAATATCCAGTGTTCTTAAAGCTCTCAGAGGCACATCCTGAATAGGTACTGCGACTTCATTTCCTGATGTTGAGAGATTTTCAGTTAATTTAATTATGTGATAGAACTTGTGCTTTTCTAGTTGTTGAATAATTTGAGCTTCATCCATGACTTACCCGCCTTTTGTATGTTGAGTGAAATTTATCAAATGCTAAGATTAGCTGCCTTCAAACAGGGGAGACTTGCTGCACCAGCTTGTGCAACTGCCTGTTGATTTTCGTTCTCTAATACTACCCGATAGTGGATGCAGGGTAGTAAAGCTTTCCACTGCATTTCACTCAGATTTCCCAGTAAGGAAACTTCTGGAACATCCGTCTCATCTAAATCTTGTTCCATAAGAATACTCATTATAACAGATGACAAAACTAGATTTGCATCTTCCTCAGAGATATTGCTTGTGTCGAGAAGTGCAGTTATTTTACTGGGATCTTTGCGAGCAAATAAAGTGGTAATTACACCTTCTAGCTGAAGACAGAGGGACTCTTCAGGTTGCTGCCAATCAGGAAACAGAATTATATTAATCTCTCTGAGTCTTAAGTTATTGAGAAAGTCATCCAATTCCGGTGACAGTGAAACTTTTGGTGAGACAACCAACTTTAACTGTGAACGATCGCGATTCAATAGATTCTCAGCCTTGACCAGCTTTGGCACAATTTTCAAAACGGCTTTCGCTGCTTTTTGGGCTAATTCTATATTGCCCATTTTCTCGGAAGCTTCCGCTAAATACCAAAAAGTGCGCCAGTGATTGCAGTTTTGATGAACAGAATCTTCTTTTTGAAACCATACACCAGTATAGTCGATAACCCGAAGAGCAAATGATTGACCGCAACGCCTTTCAAATTCATGGATTGCTTTTTTACAACCCTCCCAGTGACCGTAATCGTCTATCTGGATAAAACCGTTGGGAACAACACGATCGTAAAAGTTGTTGAATATATCCATTGTGGATTCATACCAATCGCCATCAGCGTGCAGTAAAGCTATACTGCCTATTGCGGATTTAGATTCGGGTAATGTCTGAGCAAATAACCCCTTAACAGCTATGACAATATCTGCGACATCCAAGGATTGACAAATGACATCTAAATTGTCAGTAAGTGGAGCTTTGAGAGTCCCAGCACCCCAATCTGTTAAATTAGCAGGAATTCCGTTATGTTTATCAGCTTCAGTGGGTTCTGGCATCCCTTCAAAAGTGTCAAAAGCATAGACGAGTCGCGGGCGTAAACTGTATCGCTTGATAACGACCGCTAAAAGTGCTGCTGACCCTCCTTTGTAACTGCCGCATTCAACGAAGTTACCTGGTATATCATCTAAACATATTTGCCTTGCTAGGGAGTATAGCGAGAACAGTCGGGCTTCACTCAATAATGTGTAAGGTCTGATAACTGAGAGTATTTCTTCAAACTCGTCAGTGAGAGTGTTGTCAAAACCTATGTTGCTAAATTGAGCCTGGATATGATGCTTCAAGCTTTTTTGGACGTCCCCCACTTGCCAGTAAAGCGAAGTGAGGTAGTTGTGGGCTATTAAAGAGCTTTGATGGACTTCTAGTGCCTGAGTGAATGTAGCGATCGCTGTCTCTATCTCACCCTTCACAAAACACTCTTTGCCTTTGGCAATTAACTCAGCAAATTTTTGGCGATCGCCGCTCAAATCATTAGAGGAGAAGACTTGAGGCACAGGTTGATACTCTTCAACATAATTAAACAGTTTATTTAAAAATGGATTGCCTATGGATGATGCTTCTTTTACTTTCTTTAAAAAACCATTGGTACACCAAGTCATGTTGTAGCCGAAGTAGTCGCAATAACTGCTATCAATTTCATATTCATCTTCGTGTTCGGACAAGAACTCTTTCAATGCCTTGTGAGGGCCAATGTTATATGAAGCATCTTGAACTAAATCAGAAATAATTCCGTCTTCAATCACAATATATTCTTCCTGCTTAAGATACGGATGGAAGAACTCCAAGACGTGCTTGCTGGTTTCGTAGGTGTGGTCGGCATCTTCTATTACCAGTAAGGGACGCGGCAATGAGTTGATAAAATCTGATGTCAATATTTGCTGTAAAGCTCGTCCGTTTCCTTCCATGTAAGTGACGCGGGGATGTTGGACTGAAGTAACCTCGACAATATCAATAGAATAAACGTGACCGTCTAGGCCAAAATTGTTTAGCATATCTCCCAACCACAAAGCACTGCCGCCATCTTTTGACCCAATTTCAATAATTGTGCGTGGTTTTAAGTTCCAAAGTAACAGGGGGTACACCGCAAAATCGAAGGGGTTTTTAAGCATTGGTACGCCTCGATATGAATAGTTCATAGTGGCGTTTTGAATTGACAGCATATTTTCGCGTGCAAGTGTTGTGTTCCACGAGCGTTGCTGTGTGGGTATTTTTATTGGCGATCGCAATATAGCTTTAGTTAAACTTTCAACTTGCTCTTGTGCTTGGCCGTGAGTCGGATCGATCGCCAGTTCGGCTTTAGCCGCTGCAAGTGCTTCCCTGTGCCGTCCTACATTGTTCAAACAAACAGACCGCAGGTAGTGCATTCCTGGAACATTGATATCTAGTGAGGCTGCTTGTTCGGCTAGTCGCATAGCTTCTACCGGCTTGTTGCTATTGAGTAATGCAAAGGCTTGTTGCATCATTTCATGCACTTGTCGTACTGTGACTTCTCGATCGACAGACTGATTGTTTGACATACCGCTGATTGTGTAACTTTGTAAATGTGCTGGTAAAACCCAGTTAACTTTGGGATCTGGTTGATGCCTAACTGGCTCTACATTGCCCCGCCAAGCAACACCCATAATTTGCATAGTTTGGTACACCAATGTGTGCCATCCTTTTTGCTTCAAATAATCCAAACCCTGGGCCACATCAGGAGCAGCCAAATCGTGAAACACAATCAAAGCATCTTCTGCTGCTAATTGTTCGCAAATAATTGCGTCATTAAGGGGGCCTGGTGCTTCGTGATTGCCGTCAATAAAAATCAACGACCACTTGGTTTGCAATTGAGCTGCTAATTCCTCAACGGCTTGGGGACTGTAACCAGCTACTAAATGAATTGACTCAAGCGCTCCTGCTGCTTGCAGCGAATTACTGACACTTTCATAAAAATCTGGTCTCGCTAAAAGAGGATCGACGACCTCTAGCTCTACTCCAGCTAACGCTAAATGACAAGCTGACCAACCTAACCAACAACCAATTTCTAAAGCTTTTTTTCCTTTAAACTTCAGGGCTGTATTGTAGAGAATATGAGCTTCATCTCGACTGAGGAATCCAACTGTTGGGTGTCGTTTGTCTACATACCAGTTGTGCGGAATTTCTCGACGCAGATATGGCCAAGGCTGGAGATTTGGATCTCCTACAATCATATTGGGGAAGTATTTGTCGGGTTTGACAATAGCAAAATTTGGGGAAATATAGTCTTTTTCTGGTAATATTTTTTTTGAATTTTCCTGTACTATTGGCATACTTTCTTTTTCCTGAAACACTTTGATTAAAACTGAGCTAACCGTCTTTGCCATTTTTGACCACGAAAACTTTTGCGCTTGCTCAATTCCGGCAGCTATCAAAGCTTCGCGCACTTCCGGCTTTTGAATATTAATAAGTGCGATCGCCATTGCCGCAACATCATCATCCTTAACATATAAAGCAGCCTCTCCCGCCACTTCAGGTATAGAAGCATTAGGACAAGTAATAACTGGACATCCGCAAGCCATTGCCTCTAAAATCGGCAAGCCAAAGCCTTCGTACTGAGACGGATAAACCAGCGCAACAGCACCTGAAAAAGCTGCTTTTAACTCTTCATCGGTGAGAGGAAGCTTATGCACTATACTCCCTGAACTGTAAGGTTCAAACTCATCTTTTGTTAAAGCGCTGTGAGCTGTGCAGACAATATCAAATTCTGGTTGATTTGGCAGTTGCGCGAAAGCCTGTAAGAATAATGGTGCATTTTTATGACCGCCGGCCGCACCTACCATCATAAAATATGGCTTTGAGACATTGTATTTAATCTTAAAATTCTCTATCTCCTCTGGGCTAGCGGGCGATAAATTTTTGGCAACTCCACAATGAGCGACTATTACTAATTCTGGGGCAATATCTGGAAAAAACTTTAATAAGTCTGATGCTGTATTGTGGGAAATAGTAATGTATGCAGATGCGTGGCGGATGCCGTAATGTTTCTCGCGCCACATGGGTCGATCGAGATTTGTCTCAAAGACTTCAGGAGTCATGTCATAGGCGATAAAGACCGAAGGTGTTGATAGCGGGGTTGTGTAGTAAGTTGAGATAAATAAGTCAGCTTCCAGTTCGTCGCAAACTTGCTGTAGCATTGCGCGATCGCCGTCCGTATTGTCGTAGTCGTAAGCAGGCACGGGACAATACGCAATACCCGGTATTTTTGGTGCTGTTCCAGCGCGATCGAGTACAATTATATGCTTGGCAAAATCCTGATGCACCCACTCTTCTAAGAGCGATCGCCACACGCGAGCAATTCCCGTATTGTAAAGCTGGAAAAACACGCCGTCCACAATAACTCTTGGCATAAATTTTTCAACGCTAGGTATTTGTCTTTCCGGCTTCTCTCGCTGCACAAAATGCCACGTATTTTTCTCGTTTTCTCGTTGCGCTATTGGTACGATACTTAAAGATTCTGCCGAATCAACCATTGTTTCATCTGGAACCCACGAAAAATAATTGCCCAACCGCACTGGGAATTCTGTTTGAGCTTGCAGTGCCATCCATTCAGCAACTGCATTTTTATAACCGTAGTATATTTGTTTAAATCGCAATTGTTCTAGCGTCACATAAGCAAAGTGTTGAAATACCAAACCCTGCTGTTCAGTTTCTTCATGCAGAAAAGGGTTTACTGCTGCAACATCGCGACACTCACTATTTGGCAATGCTTCAACTAATCTTGGAGGTTCGTGAGAAGCCCAACTTGCTCCGGGTTTAAATCTCCAAGTACGCAACCAATCTTGTTGAGGATTCTGAGCATAACAGTTGCGAGTGCTAATAACCAGATTTTCTCCAACAAAATACCAGCACCAATAGAAAGCTGCTGTTTTTTCAGGATGATTGATAAACATCTGCCGCGAAGTACAAATTTGCTCGGCTGTCCACAGTTCATCTACATCCAATTGCCACAGCAAACATTCTTCTTTAATATTTTCCAGCGGTGCGTTTACCATTTCACGCTTCCCATCCCAAAAAATATCTTCTGGCTTGCGATAAACAGTAATATTTTCGGGATAAATACGTGCTATTTCATCTATATATTCTGATGTACCATCTTTGCTTCGACCCCGGCAATGAAGTTCATCAGTAATTTTTCCGCCCAAGCTAAGCATCCAAGCACTATCGTGTTTTTGCTCAGCTACGCCCTCAATAATATGCCAATGCCATTTAAAAGGTAGTTGCTGCAAAACGTCTATATGGTAGCGGATGAAAGGTTCACCATTGAGGACTATTGTAAAAAAATGAATAGGCATATAATTTCGCAACATCGGTTCGCTATCCCAGGGGTCAAATGGTATTAATTTTTCCGCCAACAAGTGCGGCCGAAAGAAAAATTTGCCTTTTTCGTTAAGCATACAAGCTGCAAAGGAAAATGAGCTATTTGAAATGGCGACAATATCGCACTGGCTCAACAAGTAAAAATCAGGATAAAATTCTGCTTCCGGTAACTCCACACCTAAATCTTTAGTCGTAATCGGATTATACTCCTCAAAATCACTTAAAACTTTTTCCGGTTCATCGCTGGCAATAAATAGTATGGGTTCATCCAGAGTTTCCCACAAACCTTTTAGCCATTCTCTGTACCATTCGCTCGGTGCGATGAAGAAATCGCTGTAGCCATAATCTCCCCGCCGCAAATGCAAGCCGACGATTGTTTTGCCGCGCGATCGCAAACAATCCAATGCCTCTCTCATTTTAGTTTCTATTGCCGGCACAGGTTTGAACAAAGACCGAAAATACTCCTTGTGCGCTGCATAATACTTTGTACGGTACTGAAAGAAGCCCCAAAAATCCACATTTTTGAATATTTCTTTTGCATGAGGTATGCGAGCTTCTGAAAGGTTATTAGTTTCTTCGCTAACTACAGGTAACTGCTGAGATATGGGCGAATCGTTGCATCCAAACAGATACTGGCCAATCCAGGCTGGTGTCTCGACTCTCAAGTTATGTTCTTTTGCGTATATTTTCAAAAAGGCATACTGAAATATTTGATTGGCAAACCGCCCGTTTCTGCCCAGCGTGGAGATTGTAATTACTGGTTTTTTCACATAAAACGCATCGCCCCAAGATGGATGGTACGGTGTTGCAGTTGCAGTGCGATCGAAACCACATATCTCCAGAAACTCATCGATTTCGTCAATTAAAGCGCAGCCTTCATACAATTCTTCATAATTAACTTCTGTGTTTATTGCTTCTATGTATTTTAGAACATTGGTTGCTCCCTCTAAAGCCAACAGCTCTGCACCTTGAATGTCAATGTTTAAGATATTAAAATCAGCCGGATTAATTTGAAGTTCTTCTAAAAGCGTATCCAGGGTTCTCGACTCCACAAGTACACGCTCAACTTCCTTGATTTCTGGATAAATATTTTGATGCTCCTTCAAAGGTAAGAGAGAACTGCTTTGATCCATAGAAGTTACATACAATGTGCTTGTGCCATTGATATTGCTAATTGCACAATTCACCGCTAGCACGTTAGGAAAACCAGCTATATTCGTTTGCAAACGTTCAAATACAGCAGGGTTGGCTTCAATAAATAGTACCCTTTCCACCCCCATCGTTTGGTATGTTGCAATTTCCTTACCTTCGTGTGCCCCAATGTGAATAACGCCGCGCGGTACAACAGAATGTTTTACGCAAAGCTGCTGCAAATCGAGCAGTTTTGGTGCTTCACTAAAAATCAAAGCTGTGAACCTCTCGTTCACCGCTAAAAAGTTACTATACTCGTAATTCTCATATTCTGGTGAAAACTGGGGTAAGGCTTGTAAAGCAGCGGGCAGTATTTTAAAGATGGTGTAACGAAATTTTTGTAAATGCTCGAAGACTTGTTTTAATGTGATGTTGGCATCGACAAATGTTCCGCCGTACTCAAACTGAATATAATCTATTTTGCCTTTTTGCAAGAGGTTAGTTGCTCCGCGCAGAACTTCTAGTTCGCCCCCTTCTGTATCAATTTTTAAGAAATTAATTCGCTTTATGCCCCTTGTTTGGACATAATCATCAAGGGTAGCTGTTAAAACTTGAAATGGCTGAGGCGACTGAATATTATACTGTTTTTCGATTTCAAATCTGCGGTGAAATGTACTCCACCCTGAAGATTTTTCGTAATAATAAAATTCCCTGATTTCCGGTTGGTGTGCTATTGCCAAGTTGTTTAACACGAGTTGACCGCTTTTAATCGGTTCAGCCAGGTTTTGTATAAGTGTTTGATATATTGGCGGTGCGGGCTCAAATAAATGGATTTGAACGTCGGGGCATATGTTTAATACTTGATTTGTCCAGCTACCTATATTTGCGCCAACATCGAAAACCACATTACCGGAAGCAATAAAATTTTCGATAATTTTCAATTCATAGTTATTGATAGACTCTCCGTTATTAAGATTCTTAACAGACACGCCAGCGACTTGATGATTTTGTTCCTGTTTGCCGCTGGCTGTATTGCCTAAAGTTGCGATCGCATCTTGGCAATACCGAACAATTAGTTCTTTGGCTCGCGCCGGAACAGCAATAATAACATCATCAACAATTACAATATGCCTGCTGTTTTTTCCTGAATTTAATAAATTTAATATGTTGCTAATATCCGGCCATTGTTGAGGTGAATGGGGCGGCGGTGGAGGAGATAAAAACAATCGGGCATCATCAATTAAAATAAAGTGTTCGCAGTCGGAGCGGTTGATTATTTCGATTTCTGCTAGCAAGGGACACTCGTCGCTTTCCCCATAAGTTAGCCCTCCGCTCCAATGAGCGTCAAGCCAGAATAAACTTGGGCTTTCAAGCTGTGATAGTGTATTTTGAAGAAGGTTTCTGGTATCGCCGTACAGAAACTCTATGTTTTTGATATAACCGTATTTTTCTATAACTTTTTGATAAATGTCTTGAGAATACTCAATTGTAAAAACTTGTTCAAATACTTGGCTTGCCCAATATGCTGTCTCGCCTTGATAAGTTCCTGTTTCAATAAAATTATTTAGGGCGAAAACTTCTTTTAGTTTATATATAATTTCGGTCGGCGGCCCCATGCGTACTATGCCCATATTCAATCCTTTTATGAAACTAAGTCAGCCATTTGAATTATGAAAAACCATTTAGTGTAAAAGTTATCAATCTACTGTAATCACAATGAGTTACCGTTCTCGCCTACTTCTTCCCCTTCGCCTGCCCCAACAATACCTTATAATCAGCCCGATCGCCATGCAGCTTCACCAACTTCTCCAAAGGCTCGATCGCCCCCACATCATCCTTCATCTCCAATCGCACATTAGCCAACCCCTCCAGAGCCGTCTGATTCTGAGGTTCCCGCTGCAAAACCCCCATATAACCGCGTTCCTTCGCCGCCAGCAGAGACTCCTGAGAAACAGCAGCAGCTACAGGTTTTTGCTGGTGCTGGCTGCTCAAACCGCTGCTGAACAGACTTACCATACCAAAAATTGTCGAACCAGCAAAACCAGCCATCGATAGAAAGGCAAAAATCTGCTTGACTCGATCGCCCTTACGAACCACACTATCACTAGATTTTTTCTGTATGCTTTCCATGGCTAACTCTTGGCGTCGCTGTTTTCCAGGCACTCGCACTGGTACCTATTTCTAGATTGCCCAAGTTCGATCGCAAAACGATCGCCCTCCCCATTTAATTTTTTTGCTTGAATCTTCATACATACAAACTGATAATTGTCAAGCAAATTCAACCAATTGTCTGGTTCAGAAGCAGGCAGATATTATAACCATTATCATATAATTTTACAAAGACGCGCCCGGACGCAGTACCACAAATACCGAGTCCAGACGACTTCTCCAAGGTTGTCAACCCAACACAGGGAGCAATATCAATTATGACAAAAAATCCACGATGGTTGCGTTACGATCCAGATGAAGACAAGTCTCGACACGCAGCAGCAGATCCAGATTGTTGTGAAGAGATGGAACAAAAATATGGTTGGAAACTAATTGAGGTTGAGAAAATTGACGGCCAATTTTTCAAAGTTGATTGTGTTTTTAAAGGTCAAACGGAGTTTCCAGACTGGTACAAAGAACTAGAAAGCAAGGAGGATGAAGATGCGTAAATGGATTGTCTTTAGAGCAGACAAGCGTCAACCTGGTTGGGAAAAACGCAAGCTTGAACACACCCAATGCCTAACCAAGATTTTAGCCGAACACTTTGACTCTTCTAATGACGAAATTCCTGAAGTTGGCTATCGTCCCCCAGAGTTTGTTCGCGTAGAAGCAGAACACGATCCAGATAGACACGGTTATAGCACTCATTACCGCACCAGCGATTGGGAAGTTGCGCGGGTTGAGACTTATACTCCCGATATTCCGATCGGCGAATTTGATATCGTAGTAATCTGCTATTGCCAATATTCGCCCATTGATGCTCCACTAAAACCCATGCCAGAACGTCAAGTTTCTCTTGATTCCTTTAGAGGAGACAAGGAAGCTTATCAACGTTGGTTAGATTCTCAAAAAAGCAAAGAATACACTGAAGTTTAGGAGTTCCAGCAGAGGAAACCGCACTGCCGTTTCCTCTATATCATAAGGAGTGAAACCGGAATCGATATTACTATTGATATTACTATGGTAATTCTCCAAACTGATCTCGATAACGCTCTAACAAAGCTTCGAGTTCAGCAGCCCGTTGCCGTTCCGCTTGCAAAGCTGAAGCCAATTCATCGGGAATCAATAATTTCTCCCCATTATCTTCGCGATAAAACCCAATCAGTTTTCCTTCTATTTCTAACCGCAGTTGCAATACCTCGCTGCGATTGTCTCTGATTAATTCATACCCATCTTCCCCCAATCGATACCCGCGCAATTGTTCCCGAATCCATTCACCTCTAGGGTCAAACAACCAATATTCCTCAACTTCTATCCCCTCATACAAGTCTTTTTTATTGATTATATCTTCCGACTTTGTGCCCGGTGATGTTATTTCAAAAATCACTTTCGGCACTTGGCCTTCTTCCCAGATTTTGTAATTATCTCTGCCACCTGGTTCTACATCAAAAATCACCATCACATCAGGTGCTACGCGCAATTTGGGGAAACCTTGAGCGTAGTACAAATATTGGTTTGCTAAAACAGTAGCTCGACGGTCTGCGAGGTATTGTTTTAAGACTTCTAAAGTGGTTAAAATTGCGTAAAGATGGTCGTAAGTTTCTGCCACTGGTTCTCCATCAGCGCTAGGGTATATGATTTCAGAAGTTTTGAGGGTGGTAACGACTGCTGTCATGGTCGTGCTTCCTGTGAGTTGTATATCTATTATAAACTTTTTTGCCGCAAGTAACTAGGTCTATCTAATTAATGTAAAATGCGATTTGTCTTAGAAGAACCGCGACTTCTGTTTTTTAGTTGTTAATACCTCTTATTCTATGATAATTCTCCTCATTCATTAATAATTCCTGCTTCAAACACCTGTTGAGCAGTCAAGTTCAACTCTGGAAAAGCAGCCGATTCAATTCGATCGTCTCCCCGGAACTGCGTCAACTCGTACTCCCCGTCAACCAATTGATATACCGAAAGCGTCGGTTGTTTGGGATTGCCTATGTAGCGCCTTCCACCCAATCCCAAATAATCTACAATCCAATATTCAAAAATACCCATTTCTTCATAATCTCGCAGTTTGGTGAGATAGTCAGTCTGCCAGTTGGTGCTGACCACTTCTACTGCTAAACGTACCGAAGAACCCATTGTGATAATCGATTCTGCTGCCCAGCGCGGTTCATTTATCACTTGCTGGCGATCGAGAACGATGACATCTGGCTCATATCCTGATTCAGTGCGATCGGGTTTGAGAACGCATTCTTTGGGAAGAAAATAGGGCAATCGGGCATTGCGACACACAATACCGACTTCTATGTTGAGAAAACCAGATATTTCTGAATGTTGGCCAGTTCCTTTGGGCATTTCAACAATTACTCCATTGTGCAGTTCGTAGCGATGTTCTGAATTCTCAGGATACCATGCAATAAATTCGTCAAATGTTACTATTTTTGTTAAAGCTTGAACCATGTCGATCGCTCCTTTATTCTAGTTATAACAGATTCCACATTTATGAAGTACACCCCATATCGATAAATCCCCGTAGGGATACGGCAATGCCGTGTCCCTACTACCTTTATGAACCTGGAATACGCTGTATATTTAATCTTAGCAATACTTCGGACATTTTTTTAACGACTCTGTAAGCGTTACAGCGTAAGCCCTGGCATTTTTAATGTTTTTTTGAAACTCCGGGCTAGACTTAAAGATTGAAAAAATACTCATCCCTATAGCCATCAAGGGTTTGAGATACTCGATTAGATCTAAAACTGTCCGAAGTATTGATCTTAGGTTATTTGAACTATTCCCGCAAAGCTTTGATGAATTCAGTAACAGCATCATTAGGATTTGCAAAATAAATTGAATATCGGGGTACACGCTGCGTACCTTACTAACTTTCGGGTGCGCCGCAGCGCACCTTACTAATTCTAGAAAATCGCGAATCTGGCAACAATTCTTGTTATTCAATCATACCATGTTTTAATGGTTTTTTTCGGGGGCAAGTAATTCTGGTGTTTTTGCAGTTTGAGAAGGGATAACAGGCAATTTTTCTTTTTTATTAAAACTGGGAAATCCCGGCTTAACTGATTGATTTACTGCCGTTGTATTCGCATTTACTTTCTCTGAAATTGGAGCTAATGTTTGAGCGACTTTAACTTGCTGCCGCAGTTGTTCTGTCGAACCTAACAAGCCTCCCAATCCGTTGAACAACCTGCGAATGTTGTTGCGGAAGGCGGGGTCTCCCGTCACTTCATCCACGTCGGAAGTGATTTTCTGCACGTTCTGAAATGTAGCTCGTGCAGAATCTAAGGTTTGCTGCAATAATAGCAAGGTGGCGGGATTGTTTACCTGGTTGGATAAATCTCGCAAAGTAGCAGAAGCTTGGGCGGCATTCGCTGATAAAACTTCTAAATTAGTTAGCAATTGTCCTTGGTTGATGCGATTAATTGTTGGACTCAAACTGCTGACGGCTACCCGCAATTCTTGACTGCTTTGATTGATGTTATTCAGGGTTGAGACTAAACTGGCGCGGTTGGTTGTCACTAATGAATTGACTTCGTTTGCTGTTAATGTGATTTTATTTGCTGCTTGAGTTACTGAATTGGCTGAATTTATGGCAGCGGCAGATACGGCTTTTGTGGAAGTGTCTGCTGTGGCTGCTACTTTGGAAACATCGGCGGCAACTCCTGATATTTCTCCTTTGAGGGACTGGTTTAAGCTAGATGCTTCTCCTTTTAAGGATTGAGTTAAACTGTTGACTTCTACTTTCAAAGATTCATTTAAACTGTTGACTTCTACTTTCAAAGATTCATTTAAAGTTGCTAATTCGCTTTTGACTGATTGAGTTAAGTTGCCAACGTCTCCTGTTACTGATTTATTCAATGTTTTGATTTCTGCTTTGGCTGTTTGAGTTAAACTTGATAAATCTTGAGTGAGTTTAGCTGCACCTTTCGCTGTGTTGGCTGTATTCTCGGAAATCGATTTGATATTGTTGAACAGGGCGGGGTCGGTGTATAAATTAGCTAGGCGGACGGTAGATCGAATTAGTTCGTCGAGACTGACTCCAGCTTGACCTTTTAAGCGCGAATTTTTGCAGATTATCTCAGGGGGACAGTCGGGACTAAAGGGATTGGCGGTGAGTAAGGAGTCTGGTAAAATTGAGTTGGGGGTAATGTCGATCGACGATTCGCCAATTAAACCCGATTTATTCGCTTCGATCGCCACATCGCGCGGCATGACTAAAGTACCGGGGGCTATCTCCATCGTCACGTCTACGCCGTTGGCGCTGGCTTTGATGGCGGTAATTTTACCGACGGCGACGCCGCGATACCTGACGGGTGTACCTATTTGCATTCCCTGGGCGCTGGCAAATTCTACGGCGAATTTGTAGCTGCGGTTGCCTAGCTGCACGCCCTGCAACCAGAGCACTAAGCCACCAAATAAACCGATTCCTACTAAAATTAAGAATCCGACAGAACCTTCTCTTACAGTTCGCGATCGCATATTGCCTCCTTTGGCAATTGGCAGTTGACAGTTGGCAGTTGGCAGTTGGCAGTTGGCAGTTGGCAGTTGGCAGTTGATAGTTGATAGTTGATAGTTGGCAGTTGTTAATTTTTATCTGATGTGTTGCCTATAGATTTTAGATAGGCGTTTAGCCGGGGCGACAGTTCGTCAATAATTGGCTTGAGTGTTTCTACTTGCGTAGTTGTTAGTAGTTGCCTAGTATAAGCCCGTCTCAACCAGTGCTTTGTTTCATATAAAGAACCTCTGGCAATTTTGATAAATCTCCGATGATCCTGATAGCTACCTCGACCATCTCCTTCAGCAATATTAGCACCAATACTATCAGCCGATCGAATAATTTGCTTGCCGACCGTATCTTTTGCTAGTGCGTCCCATTTTATAACAATATTCCAAATTTCATCAGCTAATTTTTCTGATAATTTATAAACATCTAACTTTTGAAAATTTGTTTGTGACATCTTCCATCTCCAATAATACAAACAATTAACCACGGCCAACCGCTTTCCTAACAACCGCCCACTGTCAAGTAACAACTGTCAACTGCCAACTGCCAACTGTCAACTGCCAACTGCCCACTGACAATTGACTACCCAATCACTTGAATTGGCCCAGTAACGCTGCCGCTAAAAAATTGTTTAATTAACAAATTATCTGTCGATGCAATGTCGCTGACAGTTCCCTCCCACTGCACTTTGCCTTGATAGAGAAACACAATGCGATCGGCAGTCCGGCGAATGGTACTGTCTTGGTGAGTGACGATCGCATAAGTGCTACAAACTCCCTGAGCTCTCTGCAAATCCCGAATTAAATCTTCAATTACCGTCGAAGCGATGGGATCTAAGCCCGCCGTCGGTTCGTCGTACAACAAAACCTCCGGATTGTCCCTCGCATTATCGGGATTTGCCATGATGGCGCGGGCAAAACTTACCCGCTTCCGCATTCCCCCAGACAACTGCGCTGGATAGCGATCGCCAATTCCCCGCAAACCCACCATCTCTAACTTTTCCTCCACCAATTCCCGAATCCGGCGGCGCGGCAGCTTAGAATGCTGGTACAGTAAAAAACCGACATTCTCCTCTACCGTAAGCGAATCAAACAAAGCAGCTTGCTGAAACACCATCCCAATCCCGATCGGATCTGCCACGTCGTCCACCCATCCCAGCCGCCGCTGTCCCTGAACGAAAACCTCGCCCGCATCCGGGGCCAACAAACCCGCAATTATCCGCAAAATCGTAGATTTCCCCGTCCCGGAAGGGCCAATAATTGCCAGGGCCTCTCCCCGATATATCCTCAGATCCACTCGATCGAGGATCTGGTTATCCCCGAAGGACTTACTTACCCCCTTGAGTTCGATTAGCGGCTCAGCCATAAGATGCGATCGATTATTATGTTGTCAGTCATCAGTCATCAGTCTAGCTAATGACTAATGACTAATGACTAATGACTAATGACTTAAATTGACTGCCAGAATCAAAACTCTCTTGTATTGTAAATTTGTCAGCTTGAGCTATTCCAATACCATTAAGACTAATTAACCATGTCAATTAGTTCATTTCCTAAAGCCCTGCGAGTCTTTGCCAAAGCTAAGCAGGTTTTTGTCCAATCCAGAAATCCTTACCCTTCTTCTTTGCGGAACGGGCGAGTTCACCAGTGGTTTAAGTGGTTGGCCCCCGGACTGTTGGTGAAACGGTGGCTGCTGATCAGTGCTAGCGGTGTGGTACTTGCCACTTTGGGTTTAGCGATTTGGACTGGGATGACTCCGATCTTTTTCCTGTTGCAATTGTTGAGAAATTTTTTGACCTGGATTGCGGAAGTTATTCCCAATTACATCTCTGGCCCGATCGTGATTGCGGGGGGAATTTTGTTAATTCTGTGGGGCCAAACTCGCAGTTTGAACTCGATTACTCAAGTGCTGATGCCCGAAGGCAATGAGGAATTGGTCGATCGACTCCTCAACCACCGCCGCTTGCATCGCGGCCCGAAAATTGTCGCAATTGGGGGGGGTACAGGCCTTTCTCATTTGCTTAGGGGATTGAAGGATTACAGTGCCAAAATTACTGCGATCGTCACCGTGGCCGATGACGGCGGGTCTTCCGGGCGACTGCGGCGGGAAATTGGAGTATTGCCGCCTGGAGATATTCGCAATTGTTTGGCCGCTTTGGCCGATGAGGAAAAGTTATTAACCGAGTTATTTCAATACCGCTTTCAGGCCGGTGACGGTTTGGTCGGTCACAGTTTTGGTAATTTGTTTTTGACGGCGATGAGCGATATTGCTGGAGATTTGGAACAGGCGATCGCCGCCAGTTCTAAAGTTTTAGCTGTCAGAGGGGAAGTGCTGCCGGCTACTCTGAGCGACGTTTCTTTGTGGGCAGAACTGGCTGACGGCCGGAGAATAGAGGGGGAGTCCAGCATTAGCGAAGCTAACGGGCAAATCGTCAAAATTGGCTGCACTCCGGCTAATCCTCCGGCTTTACCGAGGGCGGTTGAAGCATTACAAGAAGCGGATTTTATTATTATTGGGCCGGGGAGTCTTTATACGAGTGTAATTCCGAATTTGTTGGTGAAGGAAATTGCGGATGCGATCGCCAATAGTGAAGTTCCGCGCATTTATGTGTGCAATATTATGACTCAGCCGGGGGAAACAGACGGATACAGCGTTGCCGATCACATTCGGGCGATCGATCGGGCTTGCGGCCGCCCCCTGTTCGATGCTGTAGTAGTTCAAGGAAAAGTCCCATCTGCAAAATCTTTGATCCGCTATTCTCAGGAGAATTCCTATCCGGTTGTACTCGATCGTGAAGCCATAACGCAACTGGGGCGGCGCATTGTCATCGCCAATGTCATGGATGAAGATAAAAATACCGGTTTAATTCGCCACAATTCCCAAAGATTGGCGGGGATGTTGCTGCGTTGGTACGGCCGCGCCCAGAACATTTAAGCAGTTGACAGTTGACTGTTAACTGTTGACAGTTGACTGTTGACTGTTGACTGTTGGCTGTTGACTGTTGGCTGTGCAAACTAATGTTATTGGTTATTAGCAGCCCCAAGCGAATAACAAATAACAAATAACAAATAACAAATAACTGATATGATACTTCCTCTTCCAGATGCTGAAGCTACGCGCAAGTTGGGCATAAAATTAGGTCGATCGCTCCCACCAGGCACTGTAATCTTGTTACAAGGAGACTTAGGCGCCGGCAAAACCACCTTGGTTCAAGGTATCGCCGAAGGTTTGGGAATCTCGGAATCTGTGGAAAGTCCTACTTTCACCCTGATTAACGAGTATTTTGCAGGGCGGATTCCGCTGTACCATCTAGACTTGTATCGACTCGAACCCGAAGAAGCGGAGGCTTTGCACTTAGAGAGTTATTGGGACGGATTAGAAAGGGATTTGGGGATTGTGGCGATCGAATGGGCCGAAAGATTGCCGTACAAACCAGAGAATTCTTTGCAAATTTGTCTGAGTTATCAAGATAGTGGACGGCAAATTGAATTGATTGGTAGCGGCTATTTATTGGATTGGCAATCACAAGATTGAAAAAGGGCGATTCTCTATTCTTCAGAAACATTTCTCGCAAGGTGAGGAATCGCTTCATAAACTTATTTAGCATAAGTCAATCTTCCTCATTTTTGCGGATTGATTCTTCGATTTCCTCCAGATGTGCATCAGCATAAGTCCAAACATTGACTAGATTGGCAGCGCTTAGATGGGGATAAAATTGTAGAAGTTCAGCATCGCTTGAACCTTGACGGCGCCAACTTTCAAGCAGCCAAACTGGGATGCGAGTTTTGGCGATACAAGCATCGCCGCCGCACACATCGGGAGTCTTGGTAATTCCCGGCCAGGTATTGTTTAAACTTTGGGTTAAAAGCCGTATTGCATCAGATTTCTCAGTCGGAGTTAAGGCAAGAAGTTGTGTTTCTAGTTCTTTAAGCATATATAATATAGCCTCGCTCGTCAGGTAATATATTCAGATAATTTTAGCACAAATTTTGCTGTAATGTTTTAGGTATGTTGTTGGGCTTGAGCGCTCTTTTCTTCTATAGAAAAGTACGTATAGCGGTTCTGGGATAGATGAGGTATATATAGCGGTTATCAGAAAGATGAGGTATGTTGTTGGGCTTGGGCCCTAAGAGTTTAAGTGGTTATGTAAGCTTTTAGTCATACCTCATCTTTTTGAGAAAGGCTATATTAAATGTCGAAAACCTTGATGTTTTAGGTATGTAGTTGCGCTTGGGCGCTCTTTTTTTCTATAGAAAAGTACGTATAGCGGTTCTGGGATAGATGAGGTATATATTAAATGTCGAAAACCTTGATGTACATAGAATATGGCATACTTCACCTTTTTGATAAAGGCTATACTTGCGCTTGGGCGCTCTCTTATATATGAAAGAGCGCCCAAGCGCAACTACATACCTTTGTTTATATAAATTGACTACTCTGCGTCAAATTTCAAGGCTTCACCTCGGACATTTGTATCTAATTTACCGTTCTCAAAAACAACTTTTCCTCCCACAACTGTCACCACGGGCCATCCTGTTAAATTCCAACCTTCAAAGGAACTCCAGCCGCACTTGCTCGCCATTTCTGCTCCGATTACCGGGCGGTAGTTGTCCAAATCGACTAAGACTAAATCGGCGTCAAAACCCGGAGCAATCGCCCCTTTGTTCGGAATCTTATAAGCCTTAGCAACTGCCGCAGACATCCAATTAGCAACTTGGGCAACTGTACATCTTCCCTCGACTGCTTGCGTCAGCATTAAAGGCAAAGAAGTTTCGACACCGGGCATTCCCGATGGGCTATTTGGATATTCTTGAGCTTTTTCTGCTAAGGTGTGCGGCGCGTGATCGGTGGCGATAAAATCAATTACGCCGTCTAATAAGGCTTGCCAAAGTATTTCGTTATCGCGGGTATCGCGCAACGGCGGATTCATCTGGGCTAAACTGCCGATTTTTTGATAGGCGCTGGTATTTAACAACAAATGCTGCGGGGTTACTTCTGCTGTTACCCAACTGGGTTTTTCTTGTCGCAAAAACTCAGCTTCGTCGCCAGTTGAAAGATGCAGAATGTGCAGTCGGCGTTGATATTTTTTAGAAAGTTTTACGGCTAGCTGAGTTGCTAACAAGGCTGCTTGATTGTCTTGAATTTGCGAGTGCACAGCTAAATCGGTACTGCCGGCAAATTCCTGACGGCGCTGATTAATTCTAGTTTGATCTTCGGCGTGTACTGCAATTAATCGATCGCCCTTTGCGAAAACTCGCTCTAAATTTTCCTCTCCATCCATCAACAACAGTCCGTGCATCGAACCCATAAACACCTTAATCCCCGGAGTCGGATTCGCATCCAACAAATCCGGTAAATTCTCCGGCGTCGCCCCAATAAAAAAGCCGTAATTGACCAAACACTTGTCAGCAGCGCGCCTTAGCTTGTCATCTAAGGCCGCTTGGGTTGTGGTTAGGGGGCGGGTATTCGGCATTTCCAGAAACGATGTCACACCGCCCTTAGCGCAGGCACAGCTAGCCGTAAACAAATCTTCCTTGTGTTCCAAACCCGGTTCGCGGAAGTGTACCTGCGGGTCAATTACTCCGGGCAAGAGAGTTAAGCCGATCGCATTTATTTCGCGATCGCACTCTGCCGCAATCTCCGGAGCAACCCGAACAATTTTGCCATCGCTAATTTGCACGTCCCCTACCAAAAACTCACCGTCAGGTAACAGAATGCGAGCGCGGCGGATTAACAAACTTGATGTGGTCGGCATAAGCTATAATTAAATAGGTAATGTACGTAGAACCCCAGACAAATTTTATCCTCAAAAGAGTTGGAAAAATACTAATAAATATAACTAGCTTTCGGGAAAATTGTAATTTTTACGATCGACCTCGGCGCACCTTACTCAACCAGATAGTACAAAAACTCACGTCTGGGGCGCAGATTTTGCAGATTTCCTCAAAAAACCCCGAAATAAGTTTATAATTTGTATCCAGCCCAGTGACTTAAATACTTATGACTCGTCTAGACAAGTCAGCCGACCAGAAACCCCCGCAAGATACCGAAAATCCTTGGATAGAAGGAATTAAGACGATCGGCTTAGCAGCATTCTTAGCCTTTGGTATCCGCACTTTGGTTGCTGAAGCTCGCTACATTCCCACCGGCTCAATGCTCCCAACCCTACAAATTAACGATCGATTAATTATAGACAAGGTGAGCTATCGACTCCAAGACCCGCAGCGAGGAGATATTATCGTGTTTATGCCTCCGGATCCGGCGAGTTTGTGCACGGGACAGCCACCGCCGATCAAAGATGCCTATATCAAGCGAGTGATCGGACTTCCGGGCGATACTGTGGAAGTCAAAGATGGAAAAGTTTATATCAACAAGCAGCCGCTACAGGAAAAATATATTGAAGAAATTCCGCAATATCCCTACGGGCCTGTAGTAGTATCTCAAAATTCTTACTTGGTACTCGGGGACAACCGCAACGCAAGCTGTGACAGCCATTATTGGGGCTTTGTACCCAGACAAAATATCATCGGTAGGGCGATCGTCCGTTTTTGGCCTCTCAACCGCACAGGCTCGATCGACCCCACGCCAATTTATCCCGCTAAAAATTAGCTACCATTCAAATCCTCGGCGGTTGGAAACCGCATCTACACAAACCATTTCCGCCTCCGGTGACATCAGAATCATTTCAAATCCTCGGCGGTTGGAAACCGCGTCTACACAAACGATGTCCGCCTCCGGTGACATCAGAATCATTTCAAATCCTCGGCGGTTGGAAACCGCGTCTACACAAACGATGTCCGCCTCCGGTGACATCGGAATCATTCAAATCCTCGGCGGTTGGAAACCGCGTCTACACAAACGATGTCCGCCTCCGCGGACTAAGAAATATTGAATTTCAGAGCAATAATGTACAATCGACTCTTTAACCCGCGGAGGCGGGTTTTGGTTGTGTAGACGCGGTTTCAACCGCCGGGGTTTGTGGGTTGATGAGTAATATCAATATTCCGATCCTTTGACATCGGAATCATTTCAAATCCTCGGCGGTTGGAAACCGCGTCTACACAAACGATGTCCGCCTCCGCGGACTAAGAAATATTGAATTTCAGAGCAATATTAGGATCGACTCTTCAACCCGCGGAGGCGGGTTTTGGTTGTGTAGACGCGGTTTCAACCGCCGGGGTTTGTGAGTTGATGGGTGATATCAATTCCGGTGACATCGGAATCATTTCAAATCCTCGGCGGTTGGAAACCGCCGGGGTTTGTGGGTTGACGAGCAGATTTAGCCTCAAGTTTCGCGATCGAGCACCTTCACAACCTTGTTATACATATCCTCAGCTTCTTGCGGCGAATTACCGATACTCGTCAATCCCAATTTGCCAAACTCCGACAAACAACCCATTAAATGAAACACGCTCCCCGTCTCAGTACCAGTGTCAAAGTGCAGTTGATTGTCAGCAATAATATCCATCAAATCATTCGGCAACAATCCCCGATATCGCTCCTTTTTCAAATTATCCGAAGCCACATAATATTTCGGACGCCCCTGCTGGCTGTAAAACAATCCCGTAGTTCGCTCGTACCGACCATTTGTTAACAGTTTTAAAGCCATAAACGGATGAGTTGTACCTCCTTTTCGCAAGTTAATTTCTATTGCTTGAATATCCCATTTCCCGTCCGCTTGCTTGACAGCAACATAATCCACTCCAAATCGCTCTAAAGCACCTTTTGCCGCTAGATTTTTCCCCACTTTCCATCCCAATTCTTGCAACGCCAGCCGATAGGATTCATCCGCAGGAAATCGGCAACCCAAGAAAATTTGACCGTCCGGGCCTCCTAAAATCTGGTCGTGGGTTGAGAGAATTTCTACTTCGCCGCTGGGGATAATTCGACCTTGAACGCTGGGCGATCGCTTTTCTTCTCCTTCGATAAATGCTTCCGCAATTGCTCCTAATTCGGGAATGCGACTGCTGAAATTTTTCCAGGTTTCGCCTGTTGATTGAAAGCGCAAATTGTGGAAGCAATCGCCAAGTGCTTTAACTCTTTCTTGAGGTGCTTTACCTGCGATCGGCTGCAAATCTAAAATTGCATTTCCTTCCCCCGAAAAACCTTCATTTAACTTAATTACCATCCGCTGCAAATCTGGCTGTCTTTCCCACAGCGCAGCCGCAGCTTGGGCCAAATCTTCTGCATTCCAAACCAAATCAGAACCATCAGGATAAGGTACGCCAGCTTCTTGAAAAATTTGCCGACTGCCGCTTTTTGTTCCCCAATAAAGCAAATCCGGATCGCTAGCCCACAAAGGAATTCCCAATTTAACAGATAACTCCCGCTCTAAGGGCGTTGAGTTGTAGCAAACCATATAAGATTTTGTCGGGCGTGCTGAAGAGCGAATTCGCTCCATCAAGCGGGGACGATCTAAAATTTTCTGGGTGAGGGATTTCGCCGATGCATCGTAAGCCGAGAAGAGCAAAAGGCGATCGCGCGCGTGAGAAAATGGAATACCTGGGAGCAATTGCAGGTAATAATCTATAATCATGGGGTGCAGCGGCTCCGAGGTAATGTAAATTAAGCGCGTGCGAGGATTTCGCAGGCGAATCAATGAAAATAAATGCCGCTCTTCGTAGTGGTAAGCACCCTCAACTTTCAGAATTTCTTGCTGATCTAAGCTGAGAGAAGGAATGACGATAATATCACAATCTCCGCTGTCAAATTCTTCTATCTCTCGCCAACGTTCGCGTAATTCTGTCTGAAGATTGCGAAATTTCTGTGCGGTTTCCGAAGCAGAATTGTTTGACTCTTGCATGACGTTTAATCCTAATTATTCAAATAATGATTGCTGGTGGTCTAGGGTGAGTCAGCCCAAATATTTGAAACAACTCAACTGGCACTCTTATAGGGGTTAATCTTGAGGTACGTTGTTGCGCTTGGGCGCTCTTATATATTAGATAAAGAGCGCCCAAGCGCAACAACATACTTTTATTATCAAAAATGTCCAAATAATGACTTAAGGTGCGTCTGTTCAAATAATTGAGATAACTCAAACAGTTTTTTTTCTGACGTACCCTACCGATAACTAAGAAATCCGCCGCACTCGAAAAAGTTTGGCGTATGCCAATATCGGCTCTAGGCGGCGTTGATTTTGCTTGAGTGCCGATCGCAATTTTTCCGAAGGGCGGAATACTAGAGGAGCCGAATATTTGTTCAGCATCTCGATATCGGGCGACTGACTCAGCAACATCAGCCGTACATCTTTGTCGAGCAAATAACTCAGGGAGAGCAAATCTCCCATGTTAGTAAAGTCATTACCGCGATCGCTAATTACAATTGTATCTTTAATCGAGCGATTAGCCATCGCCTCTTTGTTAATATTTCTCGCAACTTCAGCATTAAAATAGCTCAAGTCTTTGCTCCACCAAGTATCAGAAACACCGCTGACTGTACAGGATGCTATGCTTGCTGTAAATACCCCCGCTAAAATGACTTGCCAAAACCGCTGCTGAGTTTTCACATTACTGGCCAGCAAGCAAGCAACTGCTAGCTGCACCCCCGGAAAGCAGGAAATCAGATAGCGGCTGACGGCGGAGCGTTTGCCACCTAAGATTATATCCGGTAAAACCAGCATCAAAAACGGGACAAAAATTGATGTTACAATAAACAGCAAAGTCGAAATATTTGTGCGGCGGCAGATGTTGTAAACGGCTGCCACAATTAACAGCAAAAATGGCAATCTCAGCAGATAAGTCCAGATATTGTCAAAGCCGAAGTCGAAGTCAAAAAATAAGGCTGTAAAGCTGAGCGTCCACAATTTTGCCAGGTACAGCCAACCAGGAGATATTCGCGTCCAATCTGTTGTTGCTGAGGCTCGTTCCAGGTTGGTCGCCAGCACGTAAATCCACGGCAGATACAAGATTAAAGCGGCTGTTACTGCTAAGAAAAATTGCGAATTAGTTAAGTGACCTCGCAATTTTCTTTTTTTGACAAACAGCCAGCAAGCAATTATAAAAACTCCATGTCCGACAAGTGTTAACGTGAAGAAAGGGTGAGTGTAGCAACCGATCGCGATCGCGATCGAGTAATACGCCCAATTTTGCCAGCCCCGCAATCGCAATGCTCTCAGCAACAGCCAACTGCTGCCAATCACCGTTACAGTCAGCAAACTGTACTGCCTTGCTGTCTGAGCAAACAAGATGTCAAAGGGAGATAAAGCCAACAGCGTTGTTGCTACTAAGGCTGTCAAATTTGAAGCGAAAAGTTCCTGGGCTAAAACGTACATCAAAGGCAGCGACAGCAAACTCAATATTGCTGGCAAACTGCGAGATGCTGCAAGAGAACTGCCAAATTGCTGCATCCACAAACGAGCCATCAAAAAGTACAAAGGCGGATGCTGCGGATCTTCCAGTGCTAACGAACGTATTGTGTCTGCTGCTGTACTTCCCGGTTTTATCTGCTGATATTTCTGCAATTCTGGTGCAGGAATAATCCGGTTTTGAAATAGTTCGTCGTCGATTTCTTGCCTGGTGAAACCAGCGGCGCGGATTGATGTGTAAGCTTCGTCGTGCCAGTAAAGTTTGCGATCGATCTCGAAGAACCGAAATCCGATACCTAGTAAAATTCCGATCGCCAATAAGCTGATTAGCAACCGGGAATTTTGGGGAATTTTGGGATTAACAGATGTGTCTTGATTTGTTGTAGATGCCATGCTTATCCTAATTGTGGCGATCGTCCCAGAGGCGTACCGATCGACTTAGGGGACGATCGCACCACTACGCTCAGAAACCGGGTTTTTTACCGGGTTCGCCTGCTGCAACCTTTGTATTGCTGTGGAAAACCTCCCGTTTGGGCCCTGTTAAAGCTCGATCGATACAATACAGATCCCAACTGACCATCATTCTACCCTCTGCCGAAAGCCTTCTACCTTTCAACTAAGAGCCACCGTCAACAGTTGACTGTTCGTAGTGCGGACTTCAGTCCGCAATATGCTGCGGACTGAAGTCCGCACTACGAACGGATCTTATCGCGGTCAACCGACCGGACACGATATGATTTTAATTTCTCCCTCGAAGGCGGGCGGGCTTTCAACCAATTCTTTCCGGATCGGGGCGCGATCGCGCCCAACCAGCCCAAAATCAAGAATTCTAAACCAAATCCCCCCAGAACCTCCAGACCCCAAAAATAACTGCTAACATACGTGTTGTACAGTTAATCAACAAGCTCCGCAAGGGGTCTACCCGCGTACCGAAAATGGCAAAAAAAGAAGCTTCTACAAAAACTACTGAAAACACAGAAAAGCAAAAAGCCCTAACTTCCGTACTGTCCCAAATCGAGCGCAGCTTTGGCAAAGGAGCGATCGTCCGATTGGGAGACTCCACACGCATGAGGGTAGAAACCATCCCCACCGGAGCTCTGACACTGGACATTGCTTTGGGCGGCGGTTTGCCAAAAGGCCGAGTAATTGAAATTTACGGCCCCGAAAGTTCCGGTAAAACTACTCTAGCGCTCCACGCGATCGCCGAAGTCCAAAAAACCGGCGGCATCGCAGCCTTCGTAGATGCCGAGCACGCCCTCGATCCCACCTACGCCTCAGCATTAGGCGTCGATATTGAAAATCTCTTAGTTTCCCAGCCGGATACCGGCGAAATGGCCCTAGAAATTGTCGATCAACTCGTGCGATCCGTCGCCGTCGATATCGTAGTCATTGACTCCGTAGCCGCCCTCGTCCCCCGCGCCGAAATCGAAGGTGACATGGGCGACTCCCACATGGGTTTGCAAGCCCGCTTGATGAGTCAAGCACTGCGGAAAATCACCGGCAACATCGGCAAATCCGGCTGTACCGTGATTTTCCTCAACCAATTGCGGCAGAAAATCGGCATAACTTACGGCAACCCCGAAACAACAACAGGTGGTAACGCCCTCAAATTTTACGCCAGCGTGCGGCTCGACATTCGCCGCATTCAAAGCTTGAAAAAAGGTACCGAAGAATACGGCAACCGCACAAAAGTTAAAGTTGCTAAAAATAAAGTTGCTCCGCCTTTCCGCATTGCCGAATTTGACATTGTATTTGGTAAAGGCATTTCTACCTTAGGCTGTCTGACTGACTTGGCAGACGAGATGGGAGTAATCCTGAAAAAAGGTTCTTGGTATAGTTACAACGGCGAGAACATCGCTCAAGGACGAGACAAAGTGATTCAACACATGGAGAAAAATATCGATTTCAAAAATGAGATCGAGCGCCTAGTACGGGAAAAACTTGATACTGGGGCAGTGGTTTCTGCTAATTCTGTCGCTCCTGTGGATGTCGATGCTGATGATGTCGATGCTGATGATATTGATGTTGATGATGACATTCAAGATGTAGGAGATATGGAAGAAATTTAAATTTTGTCGCGATCGCTCATTAGTGCTGTCCGCGAAGAGCGTATTGTATAATACGCTCTTCGCGGACAGCACTCAAATAAAAAATGCTTGTTACAAAAATGAGATGCTCTCTGTTAAATGGGTGCATCTCATTTTTGCATCAATACTAGCTCGCTTCGAGTGCGTAGGCGCAAGCCGGGACGTAGCCATCGCCCGGGGAAATTTCTGTCACCGAGAGCTATTGAGGTGCGTCGCTACTCGAAAAGTCGATTTTAATTCAGTTTAATGGCGACACACCCTACGAATAATATTGCTACAGGGCAAGCTGTCAACTGTTTACTTCACCCTGCTTCAGGTCTCTTCACCTTGATTCACTTGGTAGCACTCGCATCACTGGGTTTACACGCTTCAGCTTCTAACTCATTGCAAGTACAAATACTTAAGAGCAAAATAGATTCATATACGTAAGTAAAGGAGTTCCAATCACCGCTAAATACTGTGGAGTTTACGGTTACTTCCCTCTGGGTCAAGCTGCGGTAACGAACACTAGCCAGATTTTGACAACTGACAGATTTCACCTCTGAGGCTGTTTGTAAAGAAATGTAAAAGCTCCTGAAAGTTAATTGCTGTTACAGAATGTAGGATTTCTGAGCTGAACTGTAAAAAAAAGTTGTCTTGATTCATCGCAAAAATGAACTGGACAAACATGAATTTCATTTTTCAGGAACTTAAATTCTTATTCCAGGGAGAATCAATCATGACTGACGGTCGATTAGGAGTTATATTAAAGATGGCTCAAACAATTAATCCTCAAATTGAGAGCGATCGACATTTTGAAATAGACTTGGAAAAATTGCGTCAACTGCCAGCAGGAACATTAGGGTGCGAAGTGGCGCGATTTCTAGACGAACAAGGGTTTGAGCCGATCGCATCTGGAGACTGGATTCAACGAAACCACGACGTTTGGCACGTTCTGACGGGTCTTTCACCTTCTGCTGAAGATGAATTTGTACTTCAAGCGTTTACACGCGCTCAAGTATTTCGCCCTTCCTGTGCGATTTTAGTGTTAGTTGGACTGCTCAGTGGCAAATGTGCGATCGGACAAATTATCAAAGGTTTAAAACATGGAAAATTAGCCGAGCGACTAATTGACTGGGACGTTGCATCTGATTGGGAAACTCCCTTATCTGAAGTCCGAGAGAAACTGGGGATTCTACCATTAATTGATTAATTTTTTAACTCGTCACTGCACTGCAAAACTATGCAAAGCACAATTTACAAACCGGTAATCAGCCTGAGCCCGCGAGAAAGAGCGATCGCCCAATTAGTAGCCCAAGGTCTGCCCAACAAATGTATTGCCAAAAATTTAAATATCAGTCACTGGACGGTTGCTACTTACGTGAGGCGGATTTTTATCAAACTCGGTGTTTGTTCTAGAACTGCGATGATTGCACTGTTGATGCAAGAAAATATGCTCTGGGACTCATAAGTCGATTTAAGATTTTAGATTTTAGGTTGACTCAACTCGATGAATCAGGGAACTTGAACTACGGTCTAAAATTTGGGAATCGATTTTGACCCTCGTGTCGGGCATTTATATCTGTTGTTGAGGCGAAATAAGTTAGATATAGCGGTTCTCACAAAGATGAGGTATGTTGTTGGGCTTAAGCCCTCTTAGCTTAATAGTGATAGAAGCTGTCAGTCATACCTCATTTCTTTGAGAAAGGCTATAGCACGGTGCGTCAGCCTGATTTAATTCTCTGGTAACTCAGAAATTCTCTAGTGACGCACCCTACAGATATGCTCGGAGAAAAATAAAAACCCGGTTTCACACGGAAACCGGGTTTTTATTTGCAACCTTTAAAATGTTTTATGCCAAAGCCACAGAACGAGAAGAATTTCTCAAAAAATTCAGCAATTCTCGATTCACCGTTTGCGGCGCTTCCTGCTGAATCCAGTGACCGCAGTGAGGAATTAATTTTAACTTAAACGGCGCCGTAATTAACCGATCCAAACCTTCTACAAGCGTGTGGCTCAAAAACGCATCTTCTTCTCCCCAAAGCACCAAAGTAGGCACTGTCACAGGTTCTAAATTCTGCCCCCAATGCCAAAGACGCTGCGGGTGCAACATCTGCTGGTAATAATTCATCGCAGCCGCTAACACTCCTGGCTTTTCTAAAGCGGTTTGATAAATCTTAGTTTCCTCAGCGCTAAAAGCTCCTTTGCGAACAGCTTGTCCTTGCAAGATATTTTGTACAAAATCTTTCAAATTTTGCCGGATCAACCATTCGGGGATGCCGGGAACTTGAAAAGCCAAAATGTGCCAACTGCGACGGAGTTGGTCTAAATTGCTTGCCATTTCCTGCACGAATCGCTGCGGGTGCGGAGCGTTTAAAATTGCTAAGCGGTTGAGTTTTTCGGGGAACTTTTGAGCTAAGTTCCAGGCGATCGCACCACCGCAATCGTGACCGACAATGTGAGCTTTTGTATAGCCGAGCCGATCGATCAAACCGCGAATATCAGCACTCAGCGTATCCAAATCATAACCGCTTTCCGGCTTGTCCGAATCGTTGTAGCCCCGCAAATCCGGCACCACAACCTTGAAATGGCGTGCTAAAGCAGGAATTTGATGGCGCCAAGAGTACCAAAACTCGGGAAACCCGTGCAGGAGGATAACGAGCTCGCCTTCTCCTTGAGAAACGCAGTGCAAGCGGATGTTGTTGGTTTCGACAAAGCTGTGTTGCTGTTCGGAATCTAAAGATTTCATAGTTGGAAAGTTAAACTTATTTTCGGGGAGTACAGAACCCGCCGACTGATAGCAGGTTCAAATAGCGCAATGGTTTAAATTCTTCTGTTTTTATTCTAGCTGCTTTTCGATCCCCGCCGCTGCAATGTAGTTAAACGTAAAACTTGTAGAGTTTTTCGGTGTCGTCTTTTTAGGTGTAACTACTTATAGCTTTTCTCAAAAATATGAGGTATGACAGACAGCTCGATAACCGCTTAAACTAAAGGGCCC
Source organism: Microcoleus sp. CAWBG27 (assembly GCF_020883145.1). Lineage (NCBI taxonomy): Bacteria > Bacillati > Cyanobacteriota > Cyanophyceae > Oscillatoriales > Microcoleaceae > Microcoleus > Microcoleus sp. CAWBG27. Next base: position 29,535 of record NZ_JAHREU010000032.1, on the reverse strand, counting down.
AAGCCCAACAACGTCCGCGAATCTTTCTGAGAAGCGCTATATCAACTTTTTTATAAAAAAACATTCGGTAAGCGGAAAACTCAGAGGCTTCAGCCCGCTCGATGTAAGCGACACGGGCGGTTTCAACCGCCGTGAATCTTTCTTAATTCTTAACATTTTTGGCAGTGTAAAAAGGACAAAAGCTCTTACAATAAGCATAGTGGGATGGATACACAGGTCAAACCTGAGAAGCAAATGCCTACCATAAAGGTACGCGGGGACTCCACGAAACCAAGGGATAAAAACCCTTAAACGCTTGAGGAGCTTGTTGAAAGACAAGGATAGCAGCCCACCATTTTTTGGCAAAAGGATTGCGCCCAGGAACCCTAGCAATAGGGATATTAAGAACGAAATTTCTTAAGAATCTCAGTGTCTTTAGACCTGAGAGTGTCAAATTAGATTCTGTTGTTTTAACAGCGGCGGAGGCGGTTTAATAATAGCACAATTTCGTCCGTTGCCGATCGCATTTTTGCAGCAGACAGATCGGATTGATTGATGATAATACTAAACACCAGCGGCTCGTAATTCGGAACTTCGATATATCCCGACAGTGCCGAAACTCCGCTCAAGGTTCCAGTTTTTGCTTGCAAAATTACGCGGTTTGGTGTATTATTTATGCGAGTTTTCAAGGTGCCACTCTCGCCAGCTACGGGTAGTGATGCGCGGTAGATAGATCCAGCAGGTGAAGTCGCCATCAATCTCAAAGTTTGCACCAAGGCTTCTGGACTAATTAAATTGTGGCGGGAAAGTCCGGAACCGTCAGCTAATTTGTAACTATTGGGATTTACCCCTAATTGAGTTAAAGCTGTTTTTAACTCCTTCAAACCAATTTCACCTGTATCCTCTTGTGGCACAGGCATCTTGCCTGTGACTTTCCCTAACAATCTCAATAAAACTTCTGCATAAAGATTGTTGCTTTCCCGATTAGTTTCTTTTACCAATTCCGCCAGCGGTGGCGATTCCACAAATGCTAATTCCCGATCGCCATTGCGAGAAACTGGGGCAACCAAAGTTTGTTTGACAGCGATTCCCTCAGCCACTAAAACTTGCTGAAAATGTTGCAAAAAGTTAGACGCGGGATTGACAACTGCGACATAAGCTGATTCAGATTCCGCACCAACTTTCAACTGCCCGCTAACTCTAATTGTGGGTCGATCGAATTCCCTGCCAACTTCAACAAACTCCGATTCGGTGGTGGGGACTGTGATGGAATTGTTGAGAATTTGCCACTGATTTGCTAACTTAGGTTCAGCAAAAGAGACTTTTAGAGGTTGCCCGATCGCCTGCGGTGACAACAGAAGCTCGATCGCATTTTGATTGAAAATTAAACTGTTAACCGGCGCGCCATAGCCAGCTTGGGCGTCTTCCCATTCCCAATTCGGATTGACTGCACTGCCTTGAAAATAGCTGTCATCGCCAATCAACTCATTAACTTGACTGATTCCCCGCTGCTTCAACTGCGATGCTAAGGATTTTAACTGAGTCTCAGCAATGCTCGGATCGCCCCTACCAGCAACATACAAACTGCCATTGGCGCCACCGTAAACCGATGTCTTAATCCGAAAATCGGCACCGAGTTTCTGCAAAGCAGCGGCTGTGGTTAGCAGCTTGACATTGGATGCTGGAATGAAATATTTGGTGGCCTCACGGCTGTAGAGAGTCGCCGTAGAAGATAGCGGTTGAATCAAAATGCCCCAGCGCGATCGGCTAAATTCAGCACGATTGGCGATCGCATCCACCTTCGCCCCCAATTCTCCAGGACAAATATCCCCAGTAACCCCAGGCGTTTGAGCGACTACCGCCGACGTGCGCCCCAAAATTAGGACTAACAAACTAACCGCAATTCCTTTGATTCTCAAAGCGTCACTTCCCTCACAATCATCACGTATTTCTATCTAAAAAAATCTGTATTTATCTGCTCGTATCTGCTTTAAATCTGCGGCTTGCCATCCATCAAAGACTTAATAAAAAAATCCAAATTACATACGAACATATAGCCTTTATCAAAAATATGAGGTATCACTGACAGCTTATATAACTACTGAACTCAGAGGGCTAAAGCCCAACAACATACCTCATCTTTCTGATAACCGCTATATCTAATTAAAATCACCGAATCAAGACAAGACTAATAATAATAACGCATATGTATTCTTGGATTGAACAGCGCCTCTACAGGTTTTCCCCCTTTGAGGTGCTGTTCCACAATCAACGGTACATCACTAGGTTTAACTCGACAATACCAAATTTGGTCTGGAGTAACTCGCACAGTTGGGCCCGTGTTGCACTGTCCCTGACAGCTAGAAGCTTCAACTTTTACCCCTGGGACTGGTTGGGCTTCAAAAGCAGCTAGCACTGCTGCTGAACCATGTCTCAAGCAAGATTGATACTGGCAAACTAATACACAGTGCGTTTCTGGTGGGGTATCTGCTTCTGGGGCTGGAGATTCTGGCATCGCTAAGAATTTATCTGCTGTTTAACATATTTTAACAATGTTGTCAGGTCGATCGCCCGCGCGCTTGACTGACAAACGGCAGAATTCGTGAGTGCGATCGCAAAAACCTTTCAAATTCTGGGATTCAAACTTTTTCCATCCTTCTAGCTGGTAACGAATCCGCTCTCCCGACTGCCTTTGTGCTATCTGTGTCACGCTTTCCCTATATGATCGGAAGTAGAGCAACAACTAAATCAACCGCCAATCATGCCCAAAACAGTAGCCGATGTGATGAGTCGCGATCCGATTTTGGCGCGCCCCGAAACGCCCTTAAACGAAGCGATTAAAATTTTAGCCGATCGACGTATTAGCGGCCTTCCCGTTGTAGATGAGAATGGCTTATTGGTAGGAGTCATCTCCGAAACCGACTTGATGTGGCGCGAAACCGGCGTCACTCCGCCCGCTTACATCATGGTACTCGACAGCGTGATTTACCTAGAAAATCCCTCGCGTTACGAGCGAGAACTCCACAAAGCTTTAGGACAAACAGTAGGAGAAGCGATGAGTAAAGAACCCATTACCATCGAACCAGACAAATCTATCCAAGAAGCAGCCAAACTAATGCACGATCGCAGCATCCACCGATTGCCGGTAGTCGATAGTGCTGGTAAAGTAATCGGCATCCTCACTAGGGGAGATATTATCCGATGGATGGCGGCCCAGTCTTAATTAATTGTTACAATTGAAGGATTGTATCAGAAAATGAGCCGATCGCTCCTTCAATCTCTAAGCTTTTGGCGATCGCCAACTACCTAAGAAGTTAATTGCTTTGATTCGCTCGCTTTTTGGAAAAAAATCCGCGTTTATTGGCGTTTATCTCAGATTTCCCCATCAATCAAAGATTTATGCAATAAGTCTCTAGATTCCCCAGAAAAAAGTCAGGAATACGCGCAGAAATATTTCTTCCTTCTTCCTTCTTCCTTCTTCCGACTTAGAGCGGAATTCCATCCGTTACATCCGTTACAAAATCCGTTGCCGAACTTCCTTCTTCCTTCTTCCTTCTTCTTCCCAATTATCAATTTAAAAATAGCATGAGTATTACCCCTGAATCTGTCGAACAATTGCTAAAATCCGAGGATTTTGGCGAGAGGCTGCGAGGTGTCAACCAACTGCGACAGCTAGAACCGGCGATCGCCTATAATTTGATTCAAATTGCGATCGGCGACAAAAACGTCCGCGTTAGATACGCAGCAGTCAGCCAAATATCAACCCTCGGCGAGCAAAATCTGCCCAACGCTTTAGAGGTACTGCTTCACAGCTTGCGAAACGATCCCGAACCCGACGTGCAAGCAGCAGCAGCCGATGCTTTGGGCGCCTTGAAATTAACCGCTGCTTTAGAAGATTTGCAGCAAGTTTACAGCAGTACATCTGAATGGTTGGTGCAACTCAGCATCGTCGCAGCTTTGGGAGAAATGGGCGATCCGAAAGCATTTCCAATGTTAGAAAATGCCCTCGGTTCTGAAAACGAATTGATCCAAACTATTGCGATCAGTGCATTAGGAGAATTAGGGGATAAACGGGCGCTGCCGCTGTTGCTTCCCTATGCTTCCAATGCAGATTGGCAGATTCGTTATAGAGTCGCCCAAGCTTTGGGGCGGTTGGGCGGTGTCGAAGCAGATGCAGCTTTGGAAATTCTTGCCAAAGATGAGGTTGAGCAAGTGTCTCAGGAGGCTAAAGTCGGACAAGATAATATTTTGAAATTGTGAGTCTTAAGCGGTGAGTTTTGAATTAATGGATAATTTTTTGTGAGGATTCTACTAAAAAATTAGTTGGCGCGCGATCGCTAACAAGAGTGAAACCCGGTTTCTTCGTATATTTTTCGTAACTAAACGCAAAACTCGAAGAAACCGGGTTTCTAGCCCCCCAGCCCGTAAACTGGACGCGCAATATGAACCTTACTAATCGGGAAAAATCTCAAATTTAAAACTCTATCTCAGATTCCGCGCAGGGCGGTTTTATTGTCGTCAGACAAGTTAGGTACGTAGTTGCGCTTCAGCGCTCTTTATAATCTTAGGAAAGAGGGCTGAAGCCCAACAACGTACCTCATCTTTCTGAGAACCGCTATACCTCACTTTTTTTGAGAACCGCTATAAATTGTATTGTTGTACGTATATTAACGGTTAAATCTCAAAAAGCAAGTATAATAGATTACTTGCAGAAACAATGATTGTGGGTAATTGTTCTGTGTGGCACACTCGTGGCTGCGGAATCTCGGTTGCATTGATGCCACGGGCGATCGCACTCTGGGCTTTTTCAACCAGAGTCCGGATCTTGACATCCGCAGTTGAAGAATAGGTATAATAAGAATAGATACAACAGTGGCAGGGATTAACACAATTGTTGAAGCCTGCCCAGCCTGCGATCGGGGAAATTATCGTTAAGACGGTAAGCCATCTACCAGCTCAGCCCAGTCTTAAACATTTTTATCATCCCCATGCTTGAACAACTACAAAATTCCAATTCTCAGTCTGCGGACATTTTAACAGGAGAGCGATCGGCTTCTCAAGTTTCACAACCTGCACCAGCCACAACCAATCAAAACTTTATTTATAGAGTTTTAGAACTCACGAACATTGAACGCAGCAAATTGAGTTTGTCCCCCCTAACCTTGAATACTCAGTTGCTGAATGCGGCGCAAAATCACACCCAAAACATGGCAGTGCAAGACTTTTTCGATCACACCGGAAAAGATGGTTCGTCAATGGGAAGTCGGATTACTGCAACGGGCTATAAATTCAGATCGGCAGCAGAAAATATCGCTGCGGGTTCTTCTACACCCGAACAAGTTGTATCATCATGGATGAACAGCAGCGGCCACCGGGCTAACATTCTTAACCCGAACCTGAAAGAGATTGGCATTGGTTACTATTTCCTAGGCAACGATACTGGCAGCGTCAATTACAATCACTATTGGACGCAAGTTTTTGCTACTTCGCTTGATGGTAGTGTCAATCCCGCACCACCTCCCACTCCCACTCCCACTCCCACTCCAACTCCCACTCCCGTACCAACTCCAACTCCAACTCCTACACCCAGCACATTAGTCTCGATTACTTCCCCAATACCCAATGCTACAGGGGACGGCAGCCCGACGACAGCACCCAAGAATACAGCCAGCGGTGGCAATTATTTCCTATCAGATGCTGCTGATACTCAAATACCTGCGAGTGCTGTGGGATTGCAAATTTTTGCCCTTTCCGGCAAAGACAATATCACTGGAGGAGCAGGCGCGGATACGATTAATGGAATGCAAGGTGCGGATACAATTAACGGTGCAGGCGGCGATGATCTTTTGTCCGGCGGCAAAGATTCGGATTCAATTGATGGCGGTGCTGGTAATGATTTTATCAGCGGCAACAATGATAACGATCGACTAATCGGAGGAGACGGTAACGATACTCTCCGAGGCGGCAAGGAAAACGATATCTTGATTGGTGGTAACGGCGATGATGTCTTGGCGGGCGATCGCGGGCAAGACATTCTCACCGGCGGTGCTGGAAGTGATACGTTTATCCTAGCGGGAGGTTTGTCTGCTTCGGCTACTTTAATTAATGCCGATGTGATTACCGATTTTGTGGCTGGAGATAAGATTGGTTTGACTGACGGTATCGGATTTGCTAACTTGACTTTTGAAGCTGTGAGTTTGCAGTTGAATGGAGCTGCAAGTGTCGCTTCTACGGCGATTAAGTCGGGTAGCAATTATCTGGGAATTGTGCAGGGCGTCAGTCAAAGTCAGCTTGCGGCTTCTGTTTTTGTGAGTGCAACTTAGGCAGCGAAATATCGCTAGTCTAAATCGATTGAACATCTCTCATAATTCTTGTGGGCAGGCAGAATGCCTGCCCTTAACAGGAATTGTGAAATAAGTTTATCCTAGCGAGTCATACCTCATATCATAAAGGTTCGTAGTGCGGACTTCAGTCCGCAGCAGAAAGCGGACTGAAGTCCGCACTACGAACCTTCTTGAGAAGCCTGATATTACAGGTGCGTCGCTTTGAGATTGTCGGTATGCAAGGCGAGGGATTTTCTGGGGCGACGCACCCTACGATCGCAAAAATCTACAATTGTATTGATGCTACAGCCGATCGCAAATTGCCTTTAAATTCGCCTAAAATTCGATCGCACTCTTCCTTGGACAAACCAGTCCAGTGCATCATCAAAGCCAGCTTTACAGATTTGCCACTTTTTTCTAACAAAAAACCCGCTTCATCCCGGCCCAAATCAGTTAAATCCTGCAACATCCGCACCGCCCGATCGCGCAATTTCTTATTAGTCACCGCCACATCAACCATCCGATTGCCGTAAACCTTCCCCAGCTTCACCATTACGCCAGTTGAAAGAATATTTAAAGCCATTTTTGTCACAGTACCAGCTTTCAAGCGCGTCGATCCCGCGACTATCTCCGGGCCAACCAACAACCGAATATCCACATCAGCCTCAAAATTCACCTGTTCCACGGGTACGCAGGCGATAAACACTGTTTTCGCCCCCCGCTGGCGCGCCGCTTGCAAAGCCCCCGCTACAAAGGGCGTTGTACCCCCAGCCGTAATCCCGACAACCACATCGAGATTGTTAATGTGACGGTGGGCGATCGACTCAGCCCCATCTTCAGCCCGATCTTCCAAATCCTCCGAACTCCGCACCAAAGCGCCCGCACCCCCGGCTATTATGCCCTGTACGAGTTCTGGCGGCGTGCAGAAGGTGGGGGGACACTCGGCGGCATCGAGTACCCCCAAACGCCCGGAAGTGCCCGCACCGACGTAAAATAGGCGGCCTCCTTGACGCAGGGATTCGGCGGCAATGTCGATCGCCCGGGCTAACTCTTCGCGGGCACGGGCGATCGCATTTAAGGTTTGGGCGTCTTCCCGGTTGAACAAGTCCACCAATTCGATCGAGCTCAGTTGGTCTAAATTCGCGCTGTTGGCATTCACCTGTTCCGTCAGCAGATGCCCCCGTTCTTCCAAATTCTTCATATTTTACAATTTATTTAAGTCTACTAATGACTACCAATTACTGACTGCTGACTGCTGCCAACTGCCCACTGATTGCTAAGAGGGCGGGCACGGGGGCACCGCCCCTACCAATGCCCAATGCCCTGTTTGGCCAATGCCCTGTTTGCCCAATGCCCAATGCCCACTGACTATTACAAAAGTCCTTCGAGTCGGCGACGCATAGAATCGAGTTCGTCTTGGGAAACCTCAGAATCTGACTCTGGCTGTGACTCCGGTTCCGACTGCCCCTGGGCCTGCCACTGAGTCTGTGTTACATTGTCTTCTGGCGGAATCGCTAGCGCGCCCGCCGGCACCAGTTCCCAATCATAATCAACACTGTCGCAGAACTCCTTAATTTCCTCATCGTCGATCGCCTCGACAGCGGGTTCGGGAAAATCCTGAGCTTCCAACATCACGCCAAAGCGTGTGGCGTCGTCTTCTGACTCAAACATCAGAACTTTGTTGCGATCGCCGAGTTGAATGGTGTGAATTCCCTCATTCTCGGTGCGGGCATTGAAGAGTAAGACGAACACTCGCATAAGTTTTAAAGACCTTCTTAACCACCGTTTTTTTATCTTAGAAGCGATCGGGCGATTTTAGATTTTAGATTTTAGATTGACTGTCGGTTGTAGGATGTGTGGCGATTTTAGATTAAGTTTGGTAAAGATTTCTGGAGTCTGTGCGACATGGGAGGGGGTGAATATTGAAGTTTGATTGTACGATCGGCACTTTCGATCTCAGTTGTGAGTCTAGCAAAGACAGAAAGCCTCCGTCAGCATCCCAGAATTTTTCAGCTCTACTGCATTTAAATTGTATATTGCAATTCTAGACCAAAACTCGTCAAATCCTCTCCCTGTCCCCCTCTCCCCCTCTCCCCCTTTCCCTATCTCCCTATCTCTCCCCCAACTGTCAACTGTCAACTGTTGAACCCCTCTCCCCCAACTGTCAACTGTCAACTGTTGAACCCCTCTCCCCCAACTGTCAACTGTCAACTGTCAACTGTCAACTGTTGAACCCAACTGTCAACTGTCAACTGTTGAACCCCCTCTCAAACCGGCTGATTTCCTCAATTCCTGAATTCTCACAACCTTGAGAAATAAGCATGACTAACTCGGACGATGACAAAAAACAACTCGCACCCCGTTCTGGGCGCCACTGGTGGCGTATCTTGCTGCTTAGCGGTACGGGAGTGGGCATTCTCGGCGTGGTTGGGGCGGTGGCCGCACGGGAGTGGGTGCAGAAAAAGTTAGCTCCTTTGGTGGCCTCTGAGGTCAGTCAGACGCTGAAGCGGCCGGTGCAAATCGGACGTTTGGAGCGATTTTCTCCGATCGGTTTGCGGTTTGGTCGATCGACTGTACCTGCAACTGCGATCGATCCAGATTACGCTTCTACAGAAGCAGTGGAAGTGAAATTTTCAATTTGGCCGCTGCTGTTCAACCGGACTCTCAAACTAGATATTACGTTAGTTAAGCCTAGTGCTTATATCGAACAGGATGCTGAAGGCCGCTGGGTTAATATTCCCACCCAAGACAAAAAATCTGCGGGTTTATTTAAAACGGAAATTGAAGCAATTCGAGTTGAAAATGCCGGTGCAGTTTTAGTGCCTAGTCCCGCAGTCGGACAAAAAACTTCGGCTCCGATTTCCGTAACTCTCAAAAATGGCAGCGCTTTATTTCGCGAGCAAAATCAGCGCGTTCTCTACGAACTTAACGGTCAGTTTACCAATAATGACAATTTTGCAGTCAAAGCAGACTCTCTCTTGCCTGCGGCTCAAACTAACGTGCTACTGCAATCGCAAAACTTACCTTTGTCCGACATCGCTCGCTTGCTGAAAATTTCCGGAATTTCTCTACAAAAAGGTCTGGCAAATAGCAATTTAACTGTGCAAGTGCGAGACAATAAATTATCTGCAATTACAGGAACGGCGAGTTTTGCCGGAGTGCAAGCAAGTATCAAACCGCTGAAACAGATTATCCAAAATGGTAGCGGTCAATTGCGGTTTCAGGGAACTAATTTAATTGTCGATAGTCTCACAGGTAATTACGGTCTAATTCCGGTTCAAATAGCCGGAACAGTTGCCACTGGAACTAATTTCAATACCGAACAAGCGAGTTTCAATCTGATAACTAACGTGCAACCGGTAGCCGTAGCAAGTGTGGTGAATGCGGTGGAGGCAGAGTTAGGGCAGAAAGTTGTATTGCCGATCGCAGTTGCCGGAGAAGTTAAGGCGGATGCTAAGCTGACTGGAACCGTTGCAAATCCAGTGCTCTCAGGTACGATCGCCTCGACAAAACCCGCTACGGTCGATCGCCTGCAATTAAACAATGTTAGCACTAATTTCAAGCTAGAGCGGGGGAGAATCGCTTCAACTCCAACGCCGAATTCTCCACCGCCAACTGTGCCTTTGTCATCCTTAGCTTTGACATTGAGCGATATATTAGTTGTGCCGGCGGCGGGCGGTAAAATTGGCGGGAAAGGTGAAGTAGATATCGCTTTGGGAAGTGAGAATTCGCGATCGGGTTTGGTGTTCGATTTGCAAGCGGAAAATCTGCCCGCAGATGCGATCGCCCAAATTTACGCTCTCCCGATTCCCGCTGCTGTTAAAATTGGTAGTGTTTCTGCCAAAGCTCAAGTTTTCGGGCCGTTAAATAATATCCAAGCTAGAGCTCAATGGCAAGCACCACAAGGCACTTTTCCGGCTAGCGGTGAAATTCGCGCCGGAGGCAATGCGGCGGAGTTGCAAAATACTGTTGTCAAAATTGGCGATGCTGCGGTGAATGTGGATGCGGCGCTCCAAAACCGTCAGTGGGAAGCTATAATCAAGGGCGATCGCGTGGCATTGAAAAGTTTGCAGCCGCTGATTCCCGGGCTTAATTTACCTCCTGAATTAGCAGGTTTTTTCAGTGGCACCGCCGAAGTTGCGGGAAGTCTGGACGATTTGAGTTTAAATGGTATTTATGCTAGCGGCAAAGGAACGCTGAATCTTGCTGATAGCATTGTTGATGTTAATGGCAAACTGGAATCAGGCCGCTGGCAAGCTTCTGGCAAAACCGAAAAAGTTGCCATCAATCGCTTACTTGATATTGGATTGCCATTTTTGGCGATCGCAAATTCTGCAAATCTCGACAATCTAAAATCCAAAATCCAAAATCTAAAATCTCTGGGCGGACAGCTAGCAGGAGAATTTCAAGCTGCGGGAAATGTTGACAATTTAACCGCTAGCGGCATCAATCTAAGTACAAATGGCAAACTCAATATTGCCGACAGCAGTGTCAATCTCAAAGGAGAATTGACAGACGGAAACTGGCAAGTAACCGCAGAAACCGATCGCACTTCTATCAGCCGCCTGGTAGATTTAACACTACCATTTTTAGATGTGGCTTCTGCATTCAATCCCGAAAACCCGCAATCTGCCAATCTGAAATCTAAAATCCAAAATCTCAAATCGATAGACGGCCAGTTATCGAGTCAATTTACAGCTTCTGGAAGTCTTGACAATTTGACAGCTAGCGCAATTAATGTCGGCGGTAGTGGCAAACTAAATCTGGGCGGCAACAATGTCAATTTTAAAGGAGAATTGGCACGGGGAAATTGGCAGGGAAGCGCAGAAACCGTTAGCGCAGCCCTCGAAGAGGATCGCACTTCGATCGCCAGCCTGGTAAATTTAGGATTGTCGCTGTTAGATGTGGGCTTAGCTTTTACGGCTGACAATCCCCAAATAGTCGCCAATATCAACAATCTAAGATCCAAAATCCAAAATCTCAAATCGCTTGACGGACAAATATCGAATCAAATTCAAGCGGCGGGAAGTCTTGACAAATCAAGCATCGCCGATGTTTCTGTCAACAGCAGCGGCAAACTGAATATTGCCGGCGGTACGGTTGATTTTAAGGGAAAATTGGATGCTGGACAATGGCAAGCTGTCGCAGATCTCGATCGAGTTATTCTCAGTCGCCTAGAACAAACTGTTCGCAATCTCCAACTGTTTACTCTCACAGCGACTTTGCCGAAAGGATTTGACGGCAGAGTTAACGGCCAATATCAAGCAGCGGGAAGTTTGGATAATTTGACAGCTAAAGGAATTCGTGCTAGCGGGGAAGGACAGATTTTGGTCGATCGACTCGGGGCGATCGATACTACGGCAAAATTGGAAAACGGCAACTTAGAAGCATTGCTGGCAACCAACGGAGTTACAGTCAGCAATTTAGAACAAACCCTCAAACAAACAGGTTTGCTGACAACCAATTTACCGCGAGAAATTGCCGGAACCCTCGACGGCAAACTCCGAATTGTGGGAAATACAGATAATTTAACCGCCAACGGCATCACCGCCAACGGCGGCGGACAAATTCGACTCGCCAACGGCGGCGGAATTGTCAACGCCACAGGCAGCGCGCAATCCGGGAATTGGCGCGCGTCAATAGAAGGCGACCAAATTGCCCTAAGTCGCTTCCAGAAAGCCTTTGAAGCCCAGCGCCAAAGCTTGCAAGCCAACGGTTTAGTCTCCCAAGCCCAAAATCTTCCCTTACTGCGAGGACTATTTAACGGGAATGTCAATTTATCCGGTTTGATTGCGACGGGCACGGGGGCACCGGCGGGCACGGGGGCACGGGCGGGCACGGGGGCACCGCCCCTACAGAATGTTCGCGCAGGCGGCAGTTTCCGCATCTCGGAATTGCCATTTCTCAAACAACCTTTTGATGCAATATTTAACTGGGATGGCAAACGGATAGAAGTAGAACAAGCTGCAACTCGCGGTTTGACAGCCAGCGGATTTGTCGGTGTTGAGTTGGCTGGGAAAGGATTGCCGTCAATTTCCAATCTAGATTTGGATGTAAAACTCTCCAATTTTAACCTGGAATCCTTGCCAGCAGAACAGTTGGCATTTTTGAGACCAATTGGTCTCAAAAAGTCTTCAGAGAATAATCAGCCCCTGCGCGGCAATGTCGATTTCACGGGCCGCCTCACCGGAACATTGGCCGCCCTGAGTTTAGTTGGCGACGTGGAAGTGCGGAATTTAGCAGTAAATGAAGTCGCTTTTGACTCGGTACTGGCGGGGAAAGTGACTGCAAGTTCCGATAAAAGTGTAGATTTGCGTTTAGCCGGCCCCCAAGATAAAATCGAAGTCGCTTTAAATCAGTCGTTTTTGCCAACATCATTCTTAGTTAAACGCGGGGAATCGATAGCCCGCGGCCAAACTGAGGGCGAAACTTTGCGAGTCAATTTAAGCGATTTCCCCCTGGCTGCTTTGAATCTCTCACCGGGAAAAGAGGCAGGTTTGGGGCCGATAACCGGTACTGTTTCGGGACAAGTCAACGTACCCGGTTGGAAGATGCCGTTAAATCCAGCGACTTTGCAAGCAACCGGACAAATTGCGATCGCCCAACCAGCGATCGGCTACATTAAAGGTGACAGTTTCCAAGCCGAATTCAGCTATGCTAACGGCAGCGCCAGTCTCACAAACGGCATCTTCCGCCAAGGTACCGGTCAATACTTAATTTCCGGCAGCGTTAAAGCAGGCGCAAACCCCGAATTTGCCGGGAAAGTTAACATCCAGCAGGGGAATTTGCAGCAAGTTTTAGCCGCTTTGCAGTATTTCAATTTAGGAGATTTGGCGAGAGGCTTAAAATCTCCCGTTTACGGTAACAGCGGTGACGTGCAAACTGTCGCAGTCGGAGAACCGGAAGCGCCGTTAATCGAACAGTTGCGCCGCTTGGCAGAAATAGAAGTAATCTTGCAGCAACAGCAAGCTGTGAAATCAGCGGAAAAATTGCCTGCCTTATCTCAATTGCAGGGAACTTTTGGAGGCGAAATTGCAGTCGCAGGTTCTCTCCGAACAGGCGTGCAAGCTCAATTTAACGTCAAAGGCGATAATTGGCAGTGGGGAAAATATGTCGCCGAACAGTTTAGCATTGAAGGCAGTTTTCAGGACGGGATTTTAACCGTGTTGCCGCTGGAAATTAGATCGGGCAAAAGTGCGATCGGATTTTCGGGACAACTGGGACAGAAAGCGCAATCCGGGCAGTTGCGGGTAGAAAATGTACCCGTAGAAGAGTTAGCAAAACTAATCGAATTGCCCTTTGTAGACGTAACCGGAAACTTAAATTTGCGGGCAAACTTAGCCGGAAGTTTAGAAAATCCGCAAGCCACCGGCGAATTAAGTTTGCTGGACGGAACGCTAAACGGAGAACCGATTAAAAAAGCCGACAGCAGTTTCAGTTATAGCAACGCCCGCCTCAATTTTGGGGGCAGCGCTTTGATAACTCAAACCGAACCAATTGAAGTACAGGGAAGTTTGCCTTTTGAGTTACCCTTTGCTGCGGTAAAACCCGACAACAATCAAATAGATTTAAGGGCGAATTTACAGAATGAAGGATTAGCAATTATTAATGTCTTAACTCCCCAAATTGGCTGGGTTAATGGCAAGGGACAGGTGCAAATTCGCATCGGAGGGACGCTGCAACAGCCTGTAGCGCAAGGAATTGCGAATTTTGAAAATGCAACCGTCCGGGCGAGAGCTTTCCCAGAACCGGTGACAGGGCTGACTGGGACAGTGCGCTTTGAGGACGATCGCATTCGAGTAGAACAAATTCGGGGACAATTAAGTAAAGGGGAAGTTGTCGCCCAGGGCGTGATTCCATTGTCTGTGCCCTTTGCCGAGGGCGATGTCGATGCAGCGAATCCTTTGGCTGTCAATCTAGATAAATTGGCATTGAATCTTAGAGGATTGTATCGCGGTGGCGCAGTCGGTCAAGTCCAAGCAACAGGTACAGCTTTGCGGCCGCAGTTGAGCGGTAAAATTGAACTGTACGACGGCGAAGTATTTCTCCCCAGCGCGGGCGGCGGCGGAACTCGGTTAGCTTCTTCTTCTACCCCTGCCCCTGCCGGTGTCGATTCTCCTTCAACATCTTCTCCTTCCGATTCTCCTCCGACATCTTCGGCTTCCGCTTCCCCTGCCTTTGAAGTTGGATTAAATGATTTGGGGCTCAAATTAGGGCGGGGAGTGCGGGTAACGAGTGCGCCGATATTAAATTTTCAGGCGACAGGCGCTTTGACGGTGAATGGAACCTTAGACGATATTCGCCCTGCGGGTACAATTCGGTTGACTTCGGGCGCCGTAAATTTGTTTACAACACAGTTTAAACTTGACAAAGGATATCCACAAACAGCTACCTTTGTACCAACACAAGGACTCGATCCGACATTGGATGTAAGATTAGCAACGTCAGTACAAGAAGTATCGCGGTTTCGCACTCCGGGAACATCTGTCGCGTCGGAAATAGCCGACGAACCGACAAGTTTCGGCAGCGTGCGGAGTGTCCGAATTCAAGCATTAGTCAAGGGTAAAGCCTCCCAGTTGGCCGAAAATATCGAGTTGAGGAGTTCTCCAGGGCGATCGTCCACAGAGATTGTAGCGCTACTAGGAGGCAGTTTCGTGCAAACATTAGGACAAGGAGATAGTACACTGGCGATCGCCAATTTAGCAGGTGCAGGATTATTCAACAACCTGCAATCCGTGATTACCAACGCCACCGGATTGAGCGAATTTAGGTTATTTCCCACACGAATCAGAGGAAACGAAGGACAAACAGCCACTTCCAGTTCATCGGCCGCATCCGGTGCAGGTTCCCTCGGTATAGGCTTAGAAGTCGGGGCCGATATCACCCGCAATCTTTCAGCATCAATCATTCGAGTATTGTCAGCAAATCAGCCAACAGAATTCAACGTGCGGTATCGTTTAAACGACAAAATATTGCTCAGAGGTTCAACCAATTTCCAAGGAGACAATCGCGTCACCGCCGAATACGAATTGAGATTTTAGGCAATTGGTTCGTAGTGAGGACTTTAGTCCTTCTTCCCGAGGACTTGCATTCCCAACAATCAAACCATTGTACAGATAATTGACAGAGCAATTGGTTCGTAGTGAGGACTTTAGTCCTTCTTCCAAAGGACAGAGCAATTGGTTCGTAGTGAGGACTTTAGTCCTTCTTCCAAAGGACAGAGCAATTGGTTCGTAGTGAGGACTTTAGTCCTTCTTCCAAAGGACAGAGCAATTGGTTCGTAGTGAGGACTTTAGTCCTTCTTCCAAAGGACTTGCATTCCCAACAATCAAACCCTCGTACAAATAATTGACAGAGCATAATATCAGGTCAAAAACTGTAACAAAGATTTTGTAAACTAGGGACACAAACGGATATTACAAATTCCCAAATTCCCAATGCCCAATTCCGCATTAATTTGCTATAATATAAATAGCAAAACCAAAACGGTACTGCAAACCCCGCACACAAGGTTATAGGAGTTAAGTCAAATGGCAAACAAACTCCAAGTGAAAACACAGTCAATCGGCTACAGCGACTTATACTGGAACCGATTTAGTCCGAGAGTAGCGACTATCAGCAGCATCCGCAACGCCAACCACTGGGACGGCGGATTTATCACCTACATTGCATATCCCACAAAAGTAGAAGCCACAGCAGCAATGAAACATTTGCTACTGAATCAAAAAGCTGCGGATGTGGATATGCGGAAAGCCAAGCGGATGAAAGCAAAAGGCATTCGGTGGGAACTCAAAATTCGGGGTTTAGCTTTTAATGAAGTGTTGAAACTGGCAACAATGGATATAACTGGAAAGCTAGTTATGTCACCTGTAACAACTACTCAAGCCACAGGCTGATAGCTGCATACCTAGGATAGGTTGGGTAGAGACCACAAAACCCAACCCTTCCAATAGTTATCAATATCCATCTTCCTCTCTTTTCTCCTCCTCTGTGTCCTCAGCGCCCTAGAAGAGTTAATAAAACCAAAAAATCCTCTAAAATATATGCGTTTCATCAGCCCCAAAACAGACTTTGCATTCAAAAAAATATTCGCTTCTTCCGAACATCCAGAAATTTTAATCAGCTTCCTAAATGCAATGCTGTACAACGGAGAACCTACAATTCAAGAATTAGAAATAATTGACCCTTATTCAGCCGGAAGCGTCACAGGATTAAAAGACACCTACCTGGATGTCAAAGCCAAGATTACCGGAAACAAAACCGTAATAGTCGAAATGCAGGTACTCAACGTCGCCGCCTTTGAAAAACGAGTAGTGTACAATGCAGCCAAAACCTATTCTACTCAACTCAAAGCTGGAGACGGTTACTTAAGATTAAATCCAGTCATTGCTTTAACCATCACCGATTTTATCTTATTTGAAAACACCGAAAAACTAATTTCAAAGTTTGAATTCACAGAAACTGAAGAGAAATTCGTCTATCCCAACTGCGAGTTAAAGTTAGTGTTTGTCGAGTTACCGAAATTCAAAAAAGAATTGAATGAACTCGAAACTCTGCCGGAAAAATGGATTTACTTTATGAAAAACGCGCCCTCTTTGGAAGCCGTACCAGAGACATTGGAGTCTGTGATCGAGATTAATAGCGCGCTGGAAATTGCCAAACGAGCTAATTTGACAATCAAAGAAGCGGAAGATTTGGACAAGCGAGAAATGTTTATCCAAGATCAGCTTGGATCTGTAATGAAAGGGATAGAAATTGGTCTACAGCAGGGAATTGAACAGGGAATACAACAAGGAATCGAACAAGGAATCGAACAAGGAATCGAAAGGGGAATAGAACAGGGAATCGAAAGGGGAATAGAACAGGGAATCGAACAAGGGATAGAACAGGGAATCGAAAGGGGTAAAATTGAGGGGGAAATAGGATTAATTATCCGTCAGATTATGCGGCGGGTGGGTGATGTTACACAGGAAGTTCAAAATCGCATCCAGGGGTTATCTGCGGAACAGTTAGATGATTTGGGAGAGGCTTTGTTAGATTTTAGGAGTCAAGAGGATTTGATCGCGTGGTTGGATTCTGCGGTTGGATGAATTGATGAACCTCATCGGGGAATTTTTAAAGCGGATTTGGTATAATACCAAATCCGGGTTAGTTATGACTCGGCGGTTGAAACCGCGTCTACACGAACGAAGCCGGCCTACGCCGACTAAGAGATAAAGGGGGTAAGAAACCCGGATTGCGTATAATTCGCAATCTCTGCATTCATTTAAACTTTAGTATCTGCGGCAACTTCACTCTGTACCAGCATCCAACCTAAGAGTGCTAAAATAAGACCGATCGCCAAAAATCCCAAATCCCAAGCTAACTCGTTAATACCTGGCTTGACGTGGTGGATTCCTAGAATTTGATGGTCAACAATGCCTTCAACAAAGTCAAACAATCCAGCACCAATTAATATGGAACCGAAAAAAGTAGGAGTTGACAAAGGAGCATCTTTGTGATTGACACCCCGCCACAAACAAAAGATTCCTGCCACTGTTACCAACCAATCCGCAGCGTGAAAAAGTCCGTCTCCGATGGTATTCAATTCTAATCCGGCAACGTTAGCATCGGTTTTAACGCTGCTAAACATATGATGCCACTGAAGGAGTTGGTGCAGCACAATGCCGTCAAAAAACCCGGATAGACCGATACCGAGGAGAATTCCTGCGATAATTAAAGGTCGGCGGTTGTTAATATGGGTAGCGGGTGAGTTTGTGCGATCGTTCAAGGGAAAACCTCAGATGCTTTAACTGCTGAGCCTCAGCCTGTGAAGAGAGTTGCAAGTACATTTTTTAGTTTTGCTGGGCTGGAAGGGCGATCGCATCATCCGCGAGAGAGATTTTTGATGGATGATTGGAAAGTGCGATCGCATCTTATCTGCAATAACCTCTCAAACACCATCCAAATACTAATTTATAGTTGTCATTAGGTTAAACCTCAACATATTTGCACAAAGTCCTAGCTTCAGGAATGGACGAACCAGATTGACGCAACTCTTCTAAATAAACAAATATTGCTGCTTTAATTTCTTGTTCTACTTCCTCGACAGTAGTACCTGTTGCTACGCAGCCGGGTAAATCTGGAACATAAGCAGAATAATTGCTTTCTGATTTCTCGATCGCAATTGCATAACGTATAATTCTGTTTTGACTATCTGCTTTTGCATCGGTGAGAACAATAAAGCCGATAGGGGTCAATTCCCATCTGTCGCGAGGCGAATTTGTTTCTACATATCGTTGAACCAAGCCATCAGCAGCCAGTTTTTTTAAGACAACCATCATGTCAGGTTCTCGCGGTACATCCCGACGGGAAAGTGAATTCGCAAGTTCGTACCAACTCCACTTTCCTTGACCTTTAGCTACTAATTCCAGCAGCACTAATTCAAGCTTGGTTAATTGAGTTAGGTTTTTCATTTCTCCACAGCTTAGGCAAACTTCAGCGGATGCTTTTAAGATATCACTGCTGTGTACCGTAAAAGTTTATCCACTTCTTTTCTAACTATTTCACCGCTGCAACGAGGGCATTTTTTTTACATAGTTCATTGTGAAATTATACTATGCAAATACGGCTTCTACGGCTTTCGGCAATGCGATGGGTACGAAATATGCAACTGGATACAAATAATCTTCGCCGGATTCATCAATAACTCGGATAAATTGATGTTCCGCAGCGCGATTATCGGGTATGATTCGATAGATTTTTCTCACTTCCAATGATGCTTGATAGTCTTGATTGTTAATGCAAACTACAAATTGTGTTTCTAAGTTATGGGAATTCATGACTCCTCCTATAAAATATATTTGATTTTGATTTCTTTTTTTCCAATGCCGTGTGCTTCGTACCAATGAAGCTCAGCTTCGCAGGCTGTGCCATCAGTAAGGATAATTGTTGCAATTCCTTTGAGTTTTCTCCAACGTCCATTACCATAATTTTTCTGCAAACGTTCCACTTCCCGAATTGATGTACCTACTGCTATTGTTTCAATATTAGTAATGTTTCCAATAATTTGAAAGTTCATTCGACATCAAACATTATGTTAACAATTAGTATCACTGGTAGCCTTTTAGCCCAGTCCGGTGAGTGCCTGGTATTGGAAACGTAGAACAGGCGGGGTTTCGTGGAAACAGCCTTTGTTATTATAATCTGCACGAAACTCTGTAACCCTTAGATGTTAAACTTTACAAGTCTCGACGCGAGAGAAGATCTCTTTCCCATTCCCAATCCCCAACGGTTCCCTCTCTCCCCGGAAGTTGTCCTTTTGGTGCTTTGGTGTCGAATTTTAGCTCGTTTAAATGCAACCATTTTTTATTCACACGCCAACCTACCCGATCGCCAAAAGCTTCCCAAATTTTCTCATCATATTCCCTGCCCCCCCCCAAACTTTGATATATTCGCTTCTGAACTGAAAAGCCGAAACGTCCATTACTATATTTTACCCAAAGTTGGTCAATGGTGCGTAAATCTTCAGAGGGAAATCTATTAATATCTTCAACTCTCAGCCAGCCATTATCTGTTCTCCCCGCTACTTCCAGCATTATTTTACTCGTTTCCTTGTCAGCATCTTTCCATCTTCCAGTTGTCAGTAAATCTTGCAATTTTGTGTAGTCTACTCCGCATTCTGAATTGAGTGGAACATCATGATTAATAGGAGTATTGTGAGGAGGTTTAGGCTGAGGGCAGTGGTCTGTTTTAGCACGAATTTCCGAAGTCTGTTTATCTGGTACAGATCCTTGCTGTGTCTCTGCAATGCCAATTCTTTTGAGTGCTTTAATCGCATCCATATCGCCATTAGGAGATGCAGCTAACACGCGAATCCACAACTGTTCTGCCAACGCAAAATCTTTGTTGTTTTCAGCGAGAGAAGCATCCAATTTCATAGATGCAACATCCGTTAAAGTTGCATACTTCGGGCAAAGAATCAAATGATACTTTGTTGCAGGTTCAGCAATAATATAAGGCGTTTGCCGAAACTTATCGCCTTTATAGTGTCGAATCAGTTCGGAAACTCGCACACTTAAATAATCATTCAATCGCTCAACAGTTGCACATTTACCTTGAGCGCCTAATCCTTCCAAAATTGCTTTTGTGAAAATACCCTGATGCCAATCATCAATTTCGTAGGACAACTCATTAGGACTGCAAGAGAAAATTGTAATCACTCCCTTTTCTCGCGCAACTTGAGCGGCTTGATTTCCGACTCCTTCTCCTGATTTACTTCCTTCACCTTCACGACAAGCATCTAGAATTAGGACAATATTATCAGCACCGCAGCGACCCAAGCGTTCTGTCACGTAATTAATCGAAATTGCTGTATGTTCAACATCCCCCGGATCGCTGTCACAAGCCATCAGGTAATCACACCCTTTATGGCGCATTCCGTGTCCGCTAAAGAAAAACCAAAAGTTATCCCCAGCTTCCATAGATGGTTTTTCAAACATTGTCTTCAAAACTCGTCTCAAATTGGTAAAAGAAGGACGAGTTGACATCCCTTTATCTGGCGGCAAGTCATCGGACAACAAAAATACTCCATCAAATCCGGCTTCTTTGACAAGAAAGTCTCGCATTAACTGTGCATCCCGCTTGGCATACTTCAGCGATTGCGAGAACTCATATTGATTAATACCAATTGATATTGCCCGATTTTTTCCCATTTCACCTTAAGACTTACGTTTAAACCTTAACAATACAGTTCTTGTATCTGCAACTTTTGCACCCATAGCCATTAAACTGAAAGAACCTTCAGCATTAATACCAACCGATAACTCAATTTCTGACAACTCGATCGCCTTCATGTCAGCTTCCAGATCCGCTGCACTAAACATTTTATCAACCGTTTTCATGAACTCAGCCAGTTCTTTTTCTAATTTTTTGATACTGACTTTGTGCAGCCGCAAGCTATCCACTGCTTTTGTCACCTGCTTGTGTGCAGACTCAGTTGGCTGTGCATCCCAATAACTAGAGTAATCCAGCCCTGTATGTGCCCCAATCTTCGCACCCTCCAAATCAGGTGCTTCCGGTGACTCATAGGGAGTATCGCCGCTAGTCGCAATGCTAATCATTTCATCGGGCATAACTGGTGAAGACTCTAAACTATTTATATAATTTTGCCAGATCCTAACCCCGATTGTAACGAGAAATTTTACCCAAAATCTGTATCAACCTATCTTCGCCTTCCCGGTGATGCCTGCGTAACACGACGAACCCAACCTACATCATGTGAGTGGGAGGTAGGCGAGCATTTTTATCGCAAATCCTAAATCCCAAAACCTCATTGCCCAAACAGACCCTTTCTGTGCAAACCTAAAAAACAGCAGACACAATTTTATAAACTCTAATTACAGAACACTAGCAACCAGTTATGCAAACTCTGCCGAACCCCACTAAAACCCCCACCACCGAACCAACCTTCGACACTGCCATCAAACGCCGCAAAACCCGTCCCGTCAAAGTCGGCAGTATCACGATCGGCGGAGGCAACCCAGTCGTCGTACAATCGATGATTAACGAAGACACCCTCGACATCGACGGATCAGTGGCCGGAATTCGGCGCTTGCACGAGATAGGCTGCGAAATCGTCCGCGTTACCGTGCCCAGCATGGCCCACGCCAAAGCTTTAGCCGAAATTAAGCAAAAATTGCACGATACCTACCAACCCGTGCCCCTCGTTGCTGATGTCCACCACAACGGGATGAAAATTGCGCTGGAAGTCGCCAAACACGTAGACAAAGTGAGAATCAATCCCGGACTTTACGTGTTCGAGAAGCCGAAAGCCGACAGAAGCGAATACACTGACGCCGAATTCGCGGAAATTGGCGAAAAAATCCGCGAAACCCTGGAACCTCTGGTGATTTCCCTGCGAGATCAAGGTAAAGCTTTGCGAATCGGCGTCAATCACGGTTCCCTGGCAGAACGGATGCTGTTTACCTACGGCGATACTCCGGAAGGTATGGTGGAATCCGCCCTGGAATTTATTAGAATTTGCGAATCCCTCGACTTCCGCAACATCGTGATTTCCCTCAAAGCCTCCCGCGCGCCGGTGATGGTGGCTGCTTACCGCTTGATGGCGCACCGGATGGACGAATTGGGTATGGATTACCCGCTGCATTTGGGCGTTACGGAGGCTGGCGATGGCGAATACGGGCGCATCAAATCCACGGCTGGTATCGCCCCGCTGTTGGCTGACGGTATCGGCGACACTATCCGCGTCTCCCTGACTGAGGCGCCAGAAAAGGAGATTCCTGTCTGCTACAGCATTCTGCAAGCTTTGGGATTGCGGAAAACTATGGTTGAGTATGTGGCTTGTCCTTCCTGCGGCCGCACTTTGTTTAATTTGGAGGAAGTGTTACATCAAGTGAGAGAGGCGACGAAGCATCTCACGGGTTTGGATATTGCAGTTATGGGCTGTATTGTCAATGGGCCTGGGGAAATGGCTGATGCTGATTATGGCTATGTCGGGAAGCAACCGGGTTATATTTCTCTGTACCGGGGGCGGGATGAAATTAAGAAGGTTCCTGAGTCTGAAGGTGTGGCAGAATTGATTAATTTGATTAAGTCGGACGATCGCTGGGTTGAACCCGAGTAGGCTTGACTGGATATAGTTTTGAGGTTTGGGGCCCACTAGAAGCCATTGGTGTCAACAATCGCCCGAAACCGTTGAAACATATCGCTAGGTACGTAGTTGGGCTTTAGCCCTCTTCGCGTATATGTTTAAAGAGGGCTGAAGCCCAACAACGTACCTTGTCTTAAACCCGCGCCCGCATTCACCTATGGCAGCCTCTGCTTCGGGAATACAACTCGGCAAAGTTGAATAAATATGTATCCAAAATCCGACCAAGCCTTGCCTGTGTTAGATTGGGCGTGATTATTCTGAACTCTTTTCCTCCCGCGCGTCAGACAAATGGTTATAACAAAACGAGGGCTTGTTCTAAGTGCAGCAGCGGTGTTACTCACTGCTGCAACTCTTGCCAACACTGGTTGCAGTTCTAAATCCCTGGCTTCTTTTAGGGGAAGTCCTAAAGAATTGGTTGATGAAGTTTGGCAGATTATTGACAAAAGTTATGTTGATGGCACTTTTAACCAGGTTGACTGGAAAGCGGTGCGGAATGATTATTTGAACCGGACTTATACTAGCGATGAGGAAGCTTATAAAGCAATTCGTGAAATGCTGAAGAAGCTTGACGATCCTTATACGCGGTTTATGAACCCGGAAGAGTTCAAAAATATGCAGGTTGAAACTTCTGGTGAATTGACAGGAGTTGGGATTCAGTTGACTCAAGATGAGAAAACTAAGAAGTTGGTGGTGATTTCTCCCATTGAGGATACTCCTGCTTTTACTGCTGGTATTCTAGCAAAAGATATCATTACTAAGATTGATGGGAAGAGCACGGTCGGTATGGATACGAATCAAGCGGTAAGTTTGATTCGCGGCCAGGCTAATACAGAGGTGACTCTGACTATTTTGCGGGACAAAAAGGAAATAGATTTTAAGCTGAAACGCGCTAAAATTGAAATTCATCCCGTGCGGAAGTCGGTGCAGAAAAGCCCGATCGGCGAAATTGGCTATATTCGCTTAAATCAGTTTAGCGCGAACGCTGCATCGGAAATGCGATCGGCAATTAAGGATTTGGAACAGAAAAAGGTGACGGGCTATATTCTAGACTTGCGTTCCAATCCGGGTGGCTTGCTCTACGGCAGTATTGAAATTGCTCGGATGTGGCTCAAAGAAGGTACGATCGTCTCTACGGTCGATCGCGTCGGTGAGGCCGATCGACAAACCGCAAACAAGGGAGAGATTACCGATAAACCTTTAGTTGTACTCGTAGACGGCGGTTCAGCAAGTGCTAGCGAGATTCTATCCGGTGCTTTGCAAGACAACAAGCGTGCGGTTTTGGTGGGAACCAAGACGTTTGGTAAGGGTTTGGTTCAGTCGGTACGCGGTGTGGGAAATGGTGCCGGTTTGGCGGTGACAATTGCCAAGTATTTTACTCCCAATGGCACTGATATCAATCACATGGGAATTAAACCGGATTTTCTGGTTGAACTCACTGACGCTCAAAAACAGGAGTTGCGGCGCGATCGCGATAAAATTGCTACGACGGCCGATCCGCAGTACGCGAAAGCTTTGGAAATTTTGACTAATAAAGTTACTGGTAAAACAGGGAACGATAAGGCGGAGTCGAAACCGAATACTGCGTCACCTAAGCCGAATGCGGCCCAGGCTAAACCGAGTGTGGCACCTGCTAAATCTAAGTAGTTTTTAGTTACAAAAGCTTCAGCAAAGAAGGACTAAAGTCCTCACTACGAACCTGGTTTGTAGTGAGGACTTTAGTCCTTCCAAGTTCGTTTATTTCGGTTGACATTTACCAGCGCGAATTAAACCGATGCGTCGGGCGATCGCATCTTCAGCAGAATCGTAAGGGCCCCACTGTTCTATAATAGTGGGGCTTTGCTGTGCGATTTGGGCCGGCAAAATCTCGCAATTACCAGCAGGACGTTTGACAATATAAAATTTATCTGATTCTGTCATAGCTAAATTTCTCACCTAAAAGTTCAATACTAACTAATCGTACCGTTGAAACCGCGTCTGTACAAACGATGTCCGTGCCAATCGGACTAAAGACAATTACCGTCTAATCTTCAACCCCCTCTTAGAGTGCGTGAGTGTCTGTATAGATACAGTTTCAACCGTACATCCAATCTTCAGAATTAAGATAAGAATTAAAAAAAACTAACACTTTGGGAAGATGCCAAAAATTTTATCTATGATAAAAATATAGACATTTGTCTAAACTGTGCATTATATCAATTCCGGTTGGATCGGAATGATTTAACCGCAGAGAACGCAGAGGACACAGAGGGAGAGAAGAGAGATGAATAATTCCGATGCTGACGGAATTGATATTAAACACTTTCTGTTCTCACCAAAATATTCTAATCAATACCGAAAAAAACCATGCAATTTCTTCCCAAAACACTCCCCGAAAATCGATCGCAAATCATCCCAGTTAAAGAATCTCCCTCGCCAGAAGTTGTTACTTTCGATGTCAGCGGGATGAAATGTGCGGGTTGCGCTGCATCAGTTGAACGCCAACTCATGCAGCATTCAGGCGTAATTTCGGCTTGCGTTAATTTGGCAGTAGAAGTCGCAACGGTTGAGTGTCAACCGGGGGCTGTCGATGCAGAGGCTTTAGCGAAAAAGTTGACTGATAACGGATTTCCCTCTCAGTCTCGCTTAGGTGAAAATCAGCGGGAAGCAGAAGCGGCGGCAATTGAACGGCGGCGCCAAGAAATTCGACAGCAAATCAATCAATTGTCGATCGCCCTTATTCTAATTATTCTATCCGGTTTAGGACACATTCTCGGCACCAAAGCCCCAATTCTCAGCAACATTTGGTTTCACTGGGGACTCGCCACCCTTGCATTGCTGCTACCGGGCCGCCCGATTATCGTTGACGGCTGCCGCAGTTTGTGGCGAAATGCACCAAACATGAATACTTTGGTAGCTTTAGGCGCAGTCACGGCTTACACGGCTAGCAACGCGGCGCTGCTGTTTCCACGCATGGGATGGGAGTGCTTTTTTGACGAACCGGTGATGCTTTTGGGCTTTATATTGTTGGGCAAAACTCTCGAACAGCAAGCCAGACGGCGCGCTGCATCAGCTTTGCAAGCTTTAATCGCACTACAACCAGCGACAGCCCGCTTAGTTGATTTTAAACTGCCGATTTTAGATTTGGACTCTCAAGAGTTGCCTGCAAACTCGACATCTGCGGTCTACAATCCACAATACATTGAAATTCCAGCCGATCGCGTCCGAGTCGGAGAATGGCTGCAAGTTTTACCCGGTGAAAAATTTCCGGTAGACGGCGAAGTCTGCGAAGGCAAAACAACTGTAGATGAATCGATGCTGACTGGCGAATCGATGCCAGTTTTCAAGCAATCACCAGATACAGTCGCGGCGGGAACTATCAATAAATCCGGGGCAGTTGTGATGCGGGCAACTCGCACCGGTCAAGAAACAACTGTAGCTCAAATGGTGGCTTTGGTACAAGCCGCCCAAACTCGCAAAGCACCGATTCAACATTTAGCTGATACTGTCGCCGGATATTTTGTCTATGGCGTAATGGCAATATCGGCTTTAACTTTCCTATTTTGGTATTTTGCCGGAACTCATATTTGGCCTTCTGTGCTTTTAGGACACGATATGGGGCATGGGGCATCGGGCATGGGGCATGGGGCATTGGGCATGGGAAATCAATTGCCAATTATCCATTATCAGTCTTCTTTGTTGTTAAGTTTGAAATTGGCGATCGCAGTTTTAGTCATTGCTTGTCCTTGTGCTTTGGGACTGGCTACCCCAACTGCAATTTTAGTCGGTTCTGGCATCGGGGCGGAGCGCGGGCTGTTGATTCGCGGTGGCGATGTTTTAGAACGAGTGCATCAATTAGATACTGTGGTTTTTGACAAAACTGGGACTCTGACAACTGGAAATCTCACACTTACTGATTATTTGCCGATTTTCCAGAATTCTGAGTTGGATTTGAACTCGGATATTAATGTGGGAAACAAACAAGATATCTGTTCCACAATGTCCGCAATTGATGATATTTCTGGCAACAGGCAAGATGCCTCTTCCACAATTTCCACAATTTCCACAATTGATGGTGTTTCTGGTAACAAACAAGATGCCTCTTCCACAATGTCCGCAATTGATGGTGTTTCTGGTAACAAACAAGATGCCTCTTCCACAATTGACTCAAAATTGCTGCAAATTGCGGCGGCGGTGGAAAGAGGCGCTTGTCATCCCATCGCCGCGGCGATTTTGCGGGAATCTCAACAGCAAGGTTTGCCGCTGCTACCTGCTGATGATTTCTACACGGAACCGGGCTTCGGGGTTTCTGCTTTAGTGGAGGGCCAGCGGGTGTTTGCGGGGAATGCCGAGTGGATGAGCCAGCAGGGCGTCGCTGTGACTGCGGAACTTTTGGAGTCTTGTAAAGGCAAAACGGCGGTTTACGTCGCTTCTGGGGGCGTTTTGCTCGGGGTAATCGGGCTAAAAGATACTCTGAGACCGGATGCTAAGGTGGCAGTCGATCGCCTGCGGGGCATGGGATTGCGGGTGATGATGCTGACGGGCGATACGGCGTCGGCGGCGTTGGTGGTGGCGCAGCAGCTAGGTTTGGCGGCTGCTGATGTTTTGGCCGAAGTGCGGCCGGAGGGGAAGGCTCGGGCGATCGCCAGTTTGCAAGCCCAAGGCTGTAAAGTGGCTGTAGTGGGAGATGGTATCAATGATGCCCCGGCTTTGGCTCAAGCTGATGTCGGTATCGGTTTGCACTGCGGGACTGATGTCGCGGTTGAGACGGCTCAAATTGTGCTGATGCGAAATGCTTTGATGGATGTTGTTGAGTCGATCGACCTTGGTCGCGCTACTTTTAATAAGATTCGCCAAAATTTATTCTGGGCTTTTGCTTATAATACTCTGGGAATTCCAATTGCGGCCGGTCTCTTGCTGCCTGCAACTGGAATTTTACTCAGTCCTGCGGCAGCAGGCGCATTTATGGCGTTTAGTTCTGTTAGCGTTGTTACCAATTCTTTGCTGCTGCGCCGGAAGTTTCGAGGTTAAATTTAGAGCTTCCAAATAAAAGTCATCAGTAATTAGTCATTAGCCAGGAACTAATGACTGATGACTGATGACTGATGACTAATGATTTATGGCTACAGTGCCATACTTTCCAAAAGCCGCCAGTTATTGTTTTTCATAACTGAACGACTGACTAGCTCGAACATTTGACGGCAGTGGTTATTGGTTTGCAGGGGCAATTCCTCGTTTTTGATTACGAAGTTCATGCGAACTTCTGAGTCACTAGCCGTGTTTTTCTCAATTAGGACTTCGGCGGTGACCAGTTTCGGAATCGAAACTTGACCCGGAAGTTCGCGAGCCATCAGGGAATCTCCTGTATTGTAGATAATATCAAGATTGCATGACTCTAAAATTTCAATCAGGGACTGACGGAGACGGTCGATCGGAACTGCAACGATAAAAAAACCAGTATAGCGAGCCATAGAAAACTCCAACCATGAGGCACTGAGACTTTATTATCATACCGAACCTAGAACAGATATACGGGAGGATTCATATTTATTTTATTGAGGTGCAAAGTTAGGCAATGAAGGGCAAACTTATCGTATTTGAGGGGGTAGAAGGTGCTGGAAAAACTACACAAATGCAGCGATTGATACATTGGCTGCAAGTAAGTTATTTTCAGAAAGTCCGGTTGGTGGCTACTCGCGAACCGGGGGGTACGGAGTTGGGAAAAGGACTGCGGCATTTGTTACTCAAACAAGATCCGGGTGAATCTGTATCCGATGTAGCAGAATTACTCATGTACGCTGCCGATCGCGCTCAGCACGTCGAAACTTTTCTTAAACCCGAGTTATCGAAAGGAACGATTGTTTTATGCGATCGCTTTACAGACTCCACGATTGCTTATCAGGGCTACGGCCGCAATCTTAATTTAAATTTAATTAAGCAGTTGAATGCAATTGCCACCGGCGGCTTGGAAAGCGATCTGACTTTGTGGCTGGATATTAATGTGGAGGCGGGCTTGACAAGGGTAAGGGCTAGAGGAGAGCGCGATCGGATCGAGCAAGCGGATTTGCAGTTTCACAAGCGCGTACAGCAAGGTTTTACGGAGTTGGCACAGGCAAATCAATCTCGAATTTTCCGGATCGATGCCGATCGCCCTGAAGATGCGATCGCCCAGGAAATTCAAGAGATCGTCAGTCGCAAGTTAGAAGCTTGGGAATATTTAAAATAATCCCAATTCCGAAAAGTCGGCTGACATAGGTGGCCAAAAACCGGGTTTTTTAGGAAATTTTTCCTAAAAATCCTCAATATCGATGAAAAACCCGGTTTCTTCCTTTTGTCTGGGCGCCGTGAATATAATTAGCCGAAATTAATCGACAAAAAATCCCAGCACTTTACTGGTTAAAACCTGGATACATTCCCATACGCTTGGGTTAAGCTTTTTTGATGATTGCGCTGCCCAGAGATCGATCGCAGTGTCTCTTTTTCACCGAGAAACGAGACGGAAGCCTCTGGCTTTTAGACATGAGGAGGAAGTCGGTAGCGGTTTCAACCGCCTTCAATATTTTTTTTGTATTGGTTGTTTTACAGTCATATTTCAATCTTAAATCA
>NZ_JAHREU010000031.1:77250-81338 GCF_020883145.1 Microcoleus sp. CAWBG27 | reverse complement strand
TGTTCTATCGCTTTCGCCTGGTTTACTGAACCATGTAACTGTAGTTAATTAGATCGTGTCTTCTCTGTTTAATCATCATGAGTAAGTGTCAGTAACATTGTACCTCATCTTTCTGAGAAAGGCTATAAGATGTATTGGAAATAACAAGTTCTCTAGTAGCTTCTACGCGACCAACTCTGCCCATAAAAGGAAACTCTGCGAGTTGACTTACAGCACTCTGAATCCTTAAAATTAATTGCCTTGCTGCCTCTGGATCGTCTTTGACAATATATCCGTGAGCTTGTTCTAGATTTCGCAAAGCTTGTCGCAGCCACTTAATTTTCATTTGTCAACTTGGCAAAAATTGCTTGGACTTCATCATCGCTGGCAAAATCTCCAGCTTCGGCCTCGGCAACGCCTTTGTTAATTTCATCAAGCAGCCATTGATAGATTTCAAGATAAGAAGCGATCGCTTCATTCAAAACATAGGTTAAATCGCGATCCGTGACATTGGCGATCGCCCTCAGCGCCTCTTTTTTATCGCTGTCAAGTAGAAATGTAAAATTTTCTTGACTCATGGCTCTCCTTTGCTGTTAGTGGAAAAGAGTAAACTGCTACCATGATAGCATATTGTTTCTACTAATTTTAGCAAAAATAAACTGAACAGGCGAAACTTTGCTACAATAAGTAAAAAAGAACCAGCTAGCGCATTGATATGACTGCGATCGAACAGCCACTAATTAAAACAATTTATGATTTATTTGACCTGGTGCGTACCAGGCCAAAAATGTATTTAGGCAATAATGGCATAACCCTGACTGCACTGATGGCGCTTGTGACTGGCTATAAATTTGCTTGTTTTTATAATGGAGTTGAACTTGACGAAGGAACACCTCCGTATTCGCACTTTGTTCACTGGATAACGTATCGACTTTTTGGCAAGCCAAGCAGCCTGCCTTGGGAGTTCATGGAAGACCAGCTCGGTCAATCTGTCGCTTTTTCAACTTTCTTAGAGATGCTTGACGAATTCCGCAGCCTCCAGCCGTGTCTTCTTGCCAGCATACAACCAAGTAGCAAACATCAACTAACTGGTAAAGTCTTAATTCATCAAGGAAATCCCGAAGATAGTTTGCACAGATATGTGCCGTCAACGATCGCAATCATTGGTTATCCAAATGTCTCAGTTTGCTTTATTAGTTATGAATATTCCAGCGATCCACCTTATGAAATAATGTATGATTCATTAAAAGAAGCGCTGAAATTTATCAAGAGAGATATAAATATTCAAATAAGTGAATGGAACTTTACTGAAATGGGTAACGATCGCCTTGCAACATAATTAATGCTGGTAGTTTTTAGTGAGGTTACTAAATAATAGTTAAAGTATCAGTTGGTTAATACAGGTTTGATTGTTGTGAATCCTTACCATACATAACGTGCGGTGAATAATCCCAAAAACTTCTTAATATCAAAGATTGTGACTGAGTTTGCTTCTTGCTTTACTCCTGCTGGCAAGCTGATTTATGTCGGAGATACAGATGAAAAGTTTGCTCATTTCAACGAAGCATCGCTCGCGGTACTAGGCGTTACAATTGATGCTCATGGTAAGATGCCAGATGTAATTATTCACTTCACTGAAAAGAATTGGTTGGTGTTGATTGAAGCAGTTACTTCACACGGGCCGATTAATCCAAAACGCAAAACTGAGCTTGAGAATCTTTTTATAAGTTCGACAGTACCTTTGGTGATGGTGACAGCTTTCCTCAGCCGCAAAGCAATGGCGGAATATTTATCTGATATTTCCTGGGAAACAGATGTCTGGGTAGCAGAAGAGCCTACTCACCTGATTCATTTTAACGGACAACATCTGTTGCAGGCTTATTCAAAAGATGAAAATATTTGTGAGCCAGAATGATGCTAAAATACGCTGTTTGTATGGCTGCGGCTGGCATCAGCACAATATATGCTGTGATACCAGCGGTTGAATTGACCGGAAATTGTCGATCGCACTCAGTAAACAAAATCAGTAGTTAGGCAAAATATGTCTGCAATGGAAAAAAAACCGATCGATGGATTGTGGGTATCAGTATTGTACTTCGCCCAGGGTCTCCCGTACACCGTCGTTAATATAATGTCGGTGATTTTTTTAAAAGGGATGGGAACCAGCAACGAACTAATCGGATTGACAAGTCTGTTATCTTTTCCCTGGGTATTAAAAGGTTTGTGGGGCCCGGTTGTTGATTTGTATTCAACTAAACGCA
The DNA here is from genome assembly GCF_020883145.1 of Microcoleus sp. CAWBG27. NCBI lineage: Bacteria > Bacillati > Cyanobacteriota > Cyanophyceae > Oscillatoriales > Microcoleaceae > Microcoleus > Microcoleus sp. CAWBG27. The sequence continues at coordinate 79,098 of NZ_JAHREU010000031.1, read as the reverse complement.
AGTGGATTTTAACAACGGAAATTATTTGTGCTTTTCTGTTTGCTTTCCTAGCTTTTGGTGTGTTGACGCCTTTGGCTGTTATTATATCGCTAGTTGTCTTTACAGCGATCGCCTTTGTTTCAGCTACTCACGACATCGCCATTGACGGATTTTATTTAAACACTCTCAATAAAGACAAACAAGCACTATTTGTCGGTGTTCGCAACACGGCTTATAGAGGTGCCGTGATTGTCGGTAGCGGTGTCTTGGTTTTCTTAGCAGGTAAACTAGCAGAACAGCATTTAATCCCGGTAAATGCAGGCGATACTAAAACATATCAGGAAATTCCACTGTCACTTTTCGGTTCGTCTTATAACGTGTCTCCGGTTAACTACGGATGGGCGACAGCCTTTGGCATTTGCGCGCTGATTTTTGTGCTGATTTATCTGTTTCAGCGGTGGTATCTTCCCTATCCGAGAAATTATGCTGCGGAAACAGGCGCACCCCAACAAACAACCAGCTTTTTCGAGGCATTTAGAACCTATTTTCAGCAAGATAAAATTGGTTGGATTGTGGCTTATGTCTTGATTTTTCGATTGGGAGATGCCCTGACTTTTAAAATGGCTCCTCCATTTTTAATGGATAAAGTTGAGAAGGGAGGATTAGCGGTTTCTACGTCGGACATGGGCTTGTTATCCGGTACTTTAGGAGTAATGTTTCTGTTGGTCGGAGGGTTGCTCGGCGGCTATTTGATTGCGAAACAAGGACTTAAAAAATGGATGTGGCCGACGGCGATTATGCAGAATTCAACTAACGTGTTGTATTGGATGTTGGCAATCCATCAACCGGGGATTGAATGGGCCTATGCTGTAAATTCGATCGAGCAATTTACTTACGGGCTTGGTGTGGCTGCCTATACAGTGTTCTTAATGCGGACTGTCCGCCCTGAATACGAAGCATCTCACTATGCAATTACCACGGCTTTTATGGCGGCAGGAGTCTTAATTCCGGGTGTTTTTAGTGGCTACTTACAGACTGCATTGGGCTATCAAAATTATTTCTTGTTTAGTTCACTCGCTGTGATTCCCGGTATGCTGACGATTTTCTTTTTGCCGCTAGAAGATGAGAAAAAATTAGAATCTATGCCCCGGCCTGGACTGGACGATCCAGATTAATTAAATTGTATCTGTAATTAGGTACGTAGTTGCGCTTGGGCGCTCTTGGTGAATATAAGCCAAGAGCGCTAAAATATAGGACACAACAATGTTGTGCCCCTACCCAGATATCAATCCAAAAATTAGGTACGTAGTTGCGCTTCAGCGCTCTTGGTGAATATAAGCGAAGAACCCTAAAATATAGGATACAAAAATGTTGTAGCCCTACCCAGATAGCAATCCAAAAATTAGGTACGTAGTTGCGCTTGGGCGCTCTTGGTGAATATAAGCGAAGAACCCTAAAATATAGGACACAAAAATGTTGTATTCCTACCCCATATAGCAATCCAAAAATTAGGTACGTAGTTGCGCTTCAGCGCTCTTGGTGAATATAAGCGTATAGCGCTAAAATATAGGACACAAAAATGTTGTATTCCTACCCCAGATATCAATCCAAAAATTAGGTACGTAGTTGCGCTTCAGCGCTCTTGGTGAATATAAGCGAAGAACCCTAAAATATAGGACACAAAAATGTTGTATTCCTACCCCAGATAGCAATCCAAAAATTAGGTACGTAGTTGCGCTTCAGCGCTCTTGGTGAATATAAGCGAAGAACCCTAAAATATAGGATACAAAAATGTTGTGGCCCTACCCAGATATCAATCCAAAAATTAGGTACGTAGTTGCGCTTGGGCGCTCTTGGTGAATATAAGCG